>NZ_MSQD01000021.1 GCF_002102475.1 Thermoanaerobacterium sp. PSU-2
GAATGGGAGAGATTTTTTATATCAGATTTTTCACTGCCTTTGCCCTCAATATGCTATTTAGTTTGTTTAATGATTCTACGGCTTCAATAGGGATTTCTCTATCTGTATTAACGATCATGAGAGCAGTCCCGTCGTTTTTATTGGGACTTACATGCATGGAAGATATGTTTATGCCAAAGTCCCCCAATACATTTCCGATGTGTCCAATTACACCTGGCACATCTTTATTTTTAACAAAAAGCATGTACTCTGTAGGCTCAAAGTTAACCCTGTGCCCCAAGTATTCTACGATGCGTATTTCATCGCCATACGTTGTCCCTGAAAATTTATAAGATTCTCCCTTTGTGTCAATCACATTTATGGTGACAAGGCTTGAATAATGATCTATTTCTTCTATCTTGCCATCTATGACTTCTATCCCCATTTCCTTTGCTCTTAGCCTTGCATTCACAATGCTTATGCCTTCTTTCAATGCAGGCTTTAAGAGTCCTTTCAATGCGTGAAGCGTGACGACTTCTGTGTTTAGACCGGATATTTCTCCTCTGTATATTATCTCTACCGTTTTTGCAGGCACATCGCTTATTTGATAGTAAAGTGAACCCATTGCTTCGCAAAGCTTCATGTACGGCTTCAATTCTCCAAATTCATCGGCTTTTACATCAGGAAGGTTTACTATGTTGCCGTAAAGTTTTCCACTTAATGCCGTTATCACTTCTTTTGCTACAGATATGCCTACATTGTTTTGAGCTTCTACAGTTGAAGCACCTAAATGTGGTGTCACAACTACATTTGGAAGCTCTAAAAGCTTATTGTGAAAGTCCTGCTTTTCCCTGTCATAAGACGGTTCAACTTTGAATACGTCCAATGCTGCCGCAGCAACAATCCCTTCTTTGACTGCATCGTACAAAGCTTCTTCATTTATAAGACCGCCTCTTGCGCAATTTACGATTCTCACGCCTTTTTTGACTTTCTTGAATTCCTCATGGCTTATTATGTCAATTGTCTCCTCCGTCTTTGGTGTATGGATAGTTATAAAATCCGATTCTTGCAAAAGCTCGTCAAATGAAACTTTTCTTACGCCAAACTTTTCAAAGCGGCTGTCTGGTATATACGGGTCATACGCAATGACTTTCATATCAAATGATGCAAGCCTTGTGGCAACTAACGAACCTATCCTGCCAAGTCCGATTATGCCTACAGTCTTTCCGCTTAGCTCCACACCTTTAAATTTGTTTCTGCGAAAGTCGCCGTTTTTTGCGCCAATATACGCTTGTGGTATATTTCTGGCAATAGATAGCATAAGTCCAATCGTATGCTCTGCAGCCGATATGATGTTGCCTTCAGGAGTATTTACGACAATTATGCCTTTTTCCGTTGCTGCCAAAAGGTCTATATTATCGACACCGTTGCCTGCCCTTCCTATTACTTTTAAATTCTTTCCTTTTGAGATAAGTTCTTTATCGACATTTGTAACACTTCTCACGACTATTGCATCGTAATCGCCTATGATATTCAAAAGTTCTTCTCGCGATAGATCCAGTTTAAAGTCCACATCCGCATGACTCTTAAGGTACTCCAAGCCGCTTTCGGCTATTCTCTCCGTCACCAATACTTTCACAATAAATCCCCCTTAAACAAAATTAAGATAAATCCGATAATGCGCTTTTTAGTGCATCAAACGTCAAGTCAAGCATTTCATCTGTGACATAGCCCATGTGGCCAATCCTGATTATCTTACCTTTTAAATGCCCTTGTCCACCTGTCACAAGCACGCCTTTTTCTGACATGTGGTTTATTATATCTCCAGCTTTATATCCTTCTGGCACTTCTATTGCCGTCAAAAGATCTGACGATATGGCCTCATCTGGGAAAAGCTTAAGCCCCATGTCTTTTACGGTTTTCCTCACTCTTTCGCCGATTAAGTGCTGATTTTTGTATACTGTGTCCATACCTGTTCGAAGAAGCATGTCTGTGGCTTTTTTTACAGCCATCACAGTGGAAACTGCTGGTGTATATGGATTGTCCGGCTTTTCGTTTTGCACGCCTTTTCTCGCTTTTTTAAGGTCAAAATAATACTTAGGAAGATCAGACTCCTCTGCCATCTGCCACGCTCTCTCGCTTAATGCAACAAAGCTTAATCCCGGCGGAGACATGAGGCACTTCTGTGAACAGGTAATGACCGCATCCAGTCCCCATTCATCCATATCAAGAGGTATGCCGCCTAATGAGCTTACTGCGTCAACTACCATAAGCGCACCATGCTTTTTGGCTACATCAGCTATTGATTTTACGTCATTTGTGACGCCTGTTGACGTCTCATTCTGCGTCACAATCAAAGCCTTGTACTTATGTTTTTTCAAGGCATCGTCTAAAATGTCAAGATGGACTGCATTGCCCCAACCAAAATCGATAATATCAGAATCAAGTCCGTAAGCTTTTGTAATGTCGTAAAACCTCTCTCCAAAATGGCCTATGCTGGCCACCAAGATTTTATCGCCTCTTTTAAAGAGATTCGCCACGACGGCTTCCATGCCGCCTGTACCAGATGACGTCAATGTCAATACATCCATGCTTGTTTTAAATATCTTTTTAAGATTTGAATTAAGATCTGAAAATAATTTAAAATATTCCGGCGTCCTATGGTGATACGGCTGAAGGTGGCATACGTCCAACACTTCCTTAGGCACCATAGTAGGGCCCGGCGTCATGAGAATCCTATTTTTCATAAGCTTCACACCTTTTTAAATATTTATTTAATATGATAAACTATTAAAGAAAAAAATGCAATAGTAAAAAACAAATGTCTACTATAAGTAGACATTATGATATGTATTAGTTTACCTTATACAAATTTAAACAAATAAGCGGATTATGTCCTCCATCCTGTCAGATATAAGCCTTTTGGCATCATGCATGGCTTCATCTATCGTCATAGGTCTATCCACTATGCTAAACAAAGCTGTAACACCTATTTTATAAAGCTCTTTGTATCCACTACCTAAACCGCCTGAGAGGATTATGACTTTCTTGCCATATCTTTGGGCGATTTTCGCTATACCTGCCGGCGCCTTGCCAAACGCAGTTTGAAAGTCTGTGTTGCCTTCGCCTGTTATGACTATGTCGCAAGACTTTATCTTTTCCTCCAGTTTGGCAACCTCCATCACTATCTCTATGCCAGGCCTCATCTTGGCATTTAAAAATGCTATCAAGGCAAACCCCAATCCTCCTGCTGCGCCAGCACCTTTTGTATCTTTAAAGTCCTTTCCAATCGTCTTTTCTACGACTTTTGCATAGTGGTATAAGTTCTTATCAAGGATATTTACCATTTCAGGTGTGGCGCCTTTCTGAGGACCGTAAACGTAAGATGCACCGTTTTCGCCACAAAGAGGATTAACTACATCTGATGCCACTGTGAAGCTGCTTTCGTATATCCTCTTATCCAAGCCGTCTACGTCTATTTTCTTTAACTTTGAAAGATTTCCTCCACCATAAGGTATGTCCTTCCCGTCTTCATCTAAGAGCTTTGCTCCTAAAGCCGCCATCATGCCTGCCCCGCCGTCATTTGTGGCACTGCCGCCTAAGCCTACGATGAATCTGCGGCATCCTGCGTCAAAGGCTTTTCGTATAAGCTGTCCTACACCGTACGTAGTAGTGACTAAAGGATTTCTCATGTCATCTGGCACAAGGTTTAAACCAGACGATGCAGCCATCTCTATGACCGCTGTGCCATCATCTAAGATGCCAAAAAAGCTTTTTACAGTATTGCCAAGAGGGCCTATCACTTCTGTTTCTATGATTTTCCCACCTGATGAAGAAATCAATGCGTCTACTGTACCTTCTCCGCCGTCAGCTATAGGCACTTTTATAATCTCAGCATCTACAACTCTTTCTATACCTTCCGTCATAGCCTCTATGACTTCCTTTGATGACAAACTTCCTTTGTAGGAGTCAGGCGCGACTAATATCTTCACTGTTTCACCACCTGTTTTAACGAAATATCTTTTCCATAATAGTAAATGTTTTGATAAGAAGACAATTTTGGATGAGTGAAGCGACTTGTTGGAAAGCGATAACTAAACTTGGCGAGATCGACGAACGAAAGCAGGGTCGAAGCCAAGGATGGCTGAGACGGGCGCCGAATGTGCCCGGAACCCTGCTGAAGTTCAAGATCGAGCTTTAGTTTAGTCGCTTTTCAACTCTGAGAGCGAACGAATCAAAATTGTCTCCTCTCATTTATTGTTGATTTAAAAGCTCAATAGCCTTGTCAAGCTGTGCATCGTTTTGAAGTGTCAAGCCGTAGAAGTACGAAAGTGCATCGACAGTGCCTCTATCCATGACACCTGTTGCCGGAATGCCTGCGTACTTTTGGAAGCTTATAAGTGCATCGTATGTGTCATTGCCAAAGTACCCATTTGGCTCACCTTTGTAGTAGCCTAAAAGGCTTAAGTACGACTGCAAAAGCTCTACATTGTACCCCGTATCGCCTTTTTTCACATCATCTGTGTATATAAGCTGAGGCAAAAATACTCTGCTGTCCTTCACTTCCACATCAGGTTTAAGCCCTACTCCGTTTATGGAGCGGCCAGATGGAAGCAAATACTTAGCGATTGTAAGCTTCATGCCACTGCCATCAGAAAATGTGTACATCTTCTGTACTGTCCCTTTGCCGTAGGAATTTTCCCCTACAAGGATTCCTGCCTTTGTGTCTTGTATTGCGCCAGATAGTATTTCCGCAGCAGATGCAGTGTTTCCATTTATGAGAACTGCTATCTTGTACTTGGGGTTTTTCAAGTATGAATAGTACGTCTCATTTCCGCCGTTCATAGCCACAGTTACAACAGGCCCTGCCGGCACGAAATATCCAGCCACGTCTACAGCCTCTTGAAGATACCCTCCGGGATTATCCCTTAAATCTATGACAAGCTTATTTATGCCATTTTGATCCATGTAATCAAGAGCCTTTGACACATTTTCATAAGTGTTTCCGTTAAACTCACTTATGCTTATGTATCCAACACCGTTTATTATCTTGTATGTGACAGGATTTATGCTTATTACATCCCTTACAAGCTTGTACTCTAAAGTCTTTCCGTTTGCAAGAAAGTCGATAGTTACAGTTGTTCCCTTATCACCTTTTATGAGGTTTGTGACGTCTGCTATGTCCATGCCTTTTACGTCTTTACCATCGACAGATTCTACTATGTAACCACTTTGTATACCCGCCTTATAAGCTGGAGAACCTTTTATAGTAGATACGACTACTATGTCCTGTCCTCTTTCTTCTACTTCCAAGCCCACTCCTGTAAATGTACCTGAAGTAGACTCCATGAAGGAATTCATCTCATCTTTTGTGAAATATGTGCTGTACTTATCAAGGGAAGATAGTATGCCTTGTATGGCACCTTGTTCCATCTGATCGTACGTGACATCACCTGCATAATTTTCTTTTATAAACTGCATAAATGAGCCTAAATCATTTAGATAACTGCTTATATCGTCTTGTGTTGCTGTTGCAGCAAAAGCCGCCATAGGTGCAGATAAAACAAGTGTCAATACGATTACAAATGCCATAAAAATTGATAAATGCCTCTTCATAAGATAGCCTCCTTAAGAATAATTTACCTTAATTATATCACAAAATTTTTGCTGAATTACATAAATACGAAATAAAGGCCTAATATTAGACCTTTATATGATTGTAGCGCCGTCATTGTCGCACTTTAACTTATAAACGCTACACTCTATGTTTCTATCTTTGTACACTTTCTTTATGGCTTCCTCCACGCGGCTTAAGGCGTTTTTATCGACCATAGCCATCATGGTAGGCCCTGCACCGCTTAAAAATGCAGCATATGCCCCTTTATTCAACGCTTCCTCTATCACATAGTACATCTCTTTAATGAACTCTTTCCTGTACACCTGATGAAGCATATCCTGCGAAGCATATTTAAGCAAATCATATCTGCCTGAAAATATGGACGCTGTAAAAAGGGATGATCTTCCCACGTTAAATACTGCGCTTCTAAATTCGATGATAGACGGCAACACGCCTCTTGCCTTTGAAGTCAAAAGCTCTCTTTTAGGGTAAAAGGCCAAAAACGCAATATTATCGTCCAACTCTTTTTTTACAAAATAAGTCTTTTTCCCATCAAAAGTAGCCACATTGAAGCCGCCGTTTAAAGCAGGCGATACGTTGTCAGCATGGCCTTCCATCGATGAGGCTATATCTAATATCTCATCCCGGCTTAAAGGACTTCCGATTAAGGCATTTGCAGCTACAAGACCACCTACTATAGCTGCTGCACTGCTTCCCAAACCACTTCCCGTCGGAATGCCATTTTTAGACTTTATGTAAAGCCCATCTACAGAAATATTGGCTTTGTCAAAAACTTTTTTGGCCGCCTTATAGACGAGGTTTTCTTCGTTCCGATCTATATTTAAAATGCCTTCCCCTTCAACATCAATTTCAAGTTTATGGCCTTTTATCTCCATGTAGATTTCATTGTAAAGATTTAGCGCAATACCCAGGCAGTCAAACCCAGGACCTAAGTTAGCTGTAGATGCAGGCACCCTCACGCAGACAGACTTAACCATATATTGCACCTTCCAATGATTTTAAGTCAGCATCCACAGTCTTTACGCCTTTCCCGCCTAAGTTTATGGCTGTATCAGGATCTTTAAGCCCGTTTCCTGTCAAGACGCAGACGACTGTATCTCCCTCTTTGAAAAGACCCTCTCTGTACTTCTTTATGACGCCTGCAATAGAAGCACATGAGGCAGGCTCTGCAAAAATCCCTTCCCTCTTAGCAAGGTACGAGTATGCCTCTAATATCTCATCGTCCGTCACCTTGTCTATGAGGCCACCTGATTCGTCCCTTGCAGCGACGGCTTTCTGCCAACTGGCTGGATTGCCGATTCTTATGGCTGTGGCTATCGTCTCAGGATGCTCAAATACCCTGTTTTCTACGATAGGTGCTGCGCCTGCCGCCTGAAATCCTATCATCTTAGGCAGACTACCGATCATGCCATTGCGGTAATACTCTTTAAAGCCCATCCAATACGCCGTAATATTTCCTGCATTGCCAACAGGAAGTGCCAGATAATCAGGAGCCTTCTTAAGCGTATCGCATATTTCAAACGATGATGACTTCTGCCCTTCCAACCTGTACGGGTTTATGGAATTTACTACGGTTATAGGGTGCTTTTTAGATATCTCCCTGACGAGGTTTAATGCGTCATCAAAATTGCCATTTATGGCGACGACTTCTGCACCATAAGCTATCGCCTGAGCCAGTTTGCCTAATGCTATCTTTCCACCTGGAATCAGGACTACGCATTTAAGTCCGGCCTTTGCCGCATAAGCAGCCGCCGACGCAGATGTGTTGCCTGTTGATGCACACACGACAGCCTGTGAACCTTCCTGCTTCGCCATGGACACAGCTACCGTCATGCCTCTATCTTTAAAAGAGCCTGTGGGATTTAGACCTTCATACTTTAAGTAGATCTTTAGCCCCGGAAAATCTTTCTCGATGTTTTCAGCTTCTATAAGGGGTGTATTTCCTTCTTTTAACGTGATTATGTTCTCATCGTCTATTTTAGGCATGTAGCTTCTGTACGACTTTATTATTCCATCCCATTCCATCATTCTTCCCCCTCTACTCTTATTACGCTGGCGACTCTGTCAACCTCTTTTAGCCTTTCTATCTCATCCAATGCACTAAACAGATTCTTTGTCAAGGCATTGTGGGTTATAAGGACTATCTCAGCATATTCTCCCAATACCTCTTTTTGAACGACAGACACTAAGCTTATGCCTTCCTGCCCTAAAACTCCTGTGACTTTGCTCATGACGCCAGGTTTATCAAGTGCTATTATCCTTATATAGTATCTGGATACTGTATCCACGATGTCTTTCATCACTGCATCATCATAGCCGTTTTGAGTAGGTATGTGATTTGCCACATCTATGACATCGGCCACAACTGCACTGGCTGTAGGCATCATGCCGGCGCCTTGTCCGTAGAACATAAGCCTTCCAACCGCATTGCCTTCCACCAAGATGGCATTGTATACACCGTTTACCCCATTTAGCGGGTTTTTCTTTGATATCATGACAGGATGTACCCATGCTTCCAACTTTTCATCTTCGTCAAGCCTGCCAAAAGCTATAAGTTTAATGGTAAAGCCCAATTCATCGGCGTACTTTATGTCCTCTTTTGATATGGTCCTGATGCCTTTTGTATATATATTATCAGGCATGACGTACTTGTTAAACGAAAGTGTGCAAAGGATGGCAAGCTTTCTTTCAGCATCAAACCCATCCACATCGTCTGTAGGGTCCAGCTCAGCATACCCTTTCTGCTGTGCCTCTTTCAATACTCCTTCAAAGCTTAGCCCCCTCGACTTCATCTCTGTCAATATATAGTTGGTGGTTCCATTCAAGATCCCTTTTATCTCGTGTATCTTGTTGGCAGCAAGGCAGCTTTTCAAAGGCCTTATGATAGGTATGCCTCCACCTACTGACGCCTCGTAAAGGAGGTTTACGTTGTTTTCATCTGCCAGCTTTATAAGCTCTTTACCATGTTTTGCAATGACTTCTTTGTTGGCTGTAACGACATTTTTGCCTCTTAATATGGCTTCTTTCATGTACTCCAGTGCTGGGTGCTCTTTCCCCATAACTTCCACAACCACATCTATCTCTGGATCGTCTAAGATGTCGTAGGGATCTATGGTTATTTTGCCCTGTGCTTCTTTGATCCTTTTCTTCTCTGGATCCTTCACAAGTATCTTTTTAATCTCTATCTTCTGGCCAATCTTTTTCTCAATGGCATCCCCATTTTCTTCTATCAGGTGTACAACACCTGAACCGACAGTTCCAAGCCCCATTAAACCTATCTTCACAGCAAATTCCTTCCTCTCTAAAACAATATTTTATTCGCCAAGAATCTCTACTTTTCTGACACCGTGCTCTTCTTCTATTTTCTCTATAAGCTCCTCGATGCCTTTTACCATGTACTGCGTGTCTATGGATATAGAGACACTTGCAACGCCAAGGGACGGCATACTTTGGTTTATAGTTATGACATTGCCCTTCATCATGGCGATTACATCAAGTATTGACGACAGTATCCCTGGCATGTGCTCTAATAAAAGGGACAGGGTCACTATCTTCCCTTTAGAAAATTTGGAATAAGGGAAAATATAGTTTTTGTACTTGTAAAACGCACTTCTGGATAAGCCTGCTTTTTTCACTGCCTCGTTTATGGTCTTAGCTTCACCTGTCTCCAAAAGCTCTTTCGCCAAGATGGTCTTTTTCAATGCTTCAGATAGTACTTCTTCCCTTATGATGTAAAATTTGCTTTCTTCCTGCAAGATTCCGCCCCCTTTCAGCCATGTATCTATATAGTGTACATATATCCATGTATTGTGAACATTTTATCACAGCTTTTTAAAAAAATCAAGTGCAAATTATCTTTTGGACATAAATGTGCCTTAAAAAATTTATAATTTTGTAACGAATTAGCATTTAATTTGTTATATAATATAAGTAAATGTTTTAAAGGGGAGATGAATTTGAAGAAATTTTTGATTTTTGTGTGTATTGCCTTGACGATATTTTTGACTGCTTGTTCTGGCGGCCAATTTAATGTTTATAATGATGATACGAAGTTTTTGCTTAAATACGGCTTTAGCCCTGAGAAAGAATCTCCTTACTTTGATGTGACGATACCTTCAGATTGGAAGATTCAAAGCACATCTATGCCTGTTGGACTTTATTGGACTGAAGTGAATTTTTTGTCGAGAGACATAGGGTATAATATAGAAAAGTACAAGGGTAAGACAGTAAAAGCTGTAATCTACAGGTTGAATGAAAAACTTCCTGGACAGGGTGAAAGCAGCAAGTACACATACCCTGTCAATGCAGTCATCTTACGAGATGGAGAAAATATAATAGGTGCATGGCTTGAATTCAACGCATCAACGCCTCTTTCGCTTAAGAAAAATTACATCGAGACCCTTACAGAAAGGCCTTGGATAGACTGGGTCGCATCCCACGGTTTCCTAAAGCAAATGTCATCACCATCCACAGACAAGCTTACACCTGAAGAACTAATATACGCTTATTTTAATGGCATAAACAAAGGCGACAAAGGCTTAATATATTCAACTCTATCTATCGATGTGCTGCACGATATGCTTTACGTCAATAGGCCTGCAGGCGTCCTTTACAATGCCGATTTTGAGTCAAACAGCCTGGAACTAAATACAAAATCGGCAACTGTATTAAGCATAGATGAAAATAAAAGTTACACACCTTCAAAGAATAGAAATATCTACGAGAGCAAAGAGTACAAAGTGACAGTAAATCTGACGTTAAAAAGTGAAAATAATACATCTATAAGAAGTGGAAGAAATACGTTCTTCTTTATAATAGCAAAGTCAACAAAAGACTCACCGTGGAAGATAGAATCAATAGGAACAGGGCCATAAGGCCCTTTTATATTTCCACAATGTCGCTTTCTTCATACCGCAAAGCCATATTTATCTCGTAGTCTATGCCTTCTTCCTTAAGCGCATCTACAACCGTCTTGTACGCTATCTCTGGTTTGTTGTTGTTTTGGCTTAGATGTCCTAAGTAGATTTTGCCTATCGATTTAAGCTTTATAAACTTCTTTATGGCCTCTGCTGCATCTTTATTGGAAAGATGTCCATGTGGCGAAAGTATTCTTTTCTTTAAAGGCCATGGGTACGTGCCGTTTATCAGCATATCCACGTCGTGATTTGACTCTAATAGCACTACGTCAGAGTCCATTATGTTCGCTGCCACCCCTCTACTTATATACCCTAAATCTGTAGCGATGGTGGCTTTATTCTGACCGCAAAAAAACGAGAAACCTACAGGTTCTGAAGCATCGTGGGACTTTTTAAATGGCCGTATCTTTACATCGCCTAATGTAAAGTCTTCGCCTGTCTTGAAAAATCGCTTGTTGTGAGGCTCAATATCTCCTATAAAGCCTTCCATGGAAGTCCATGTGGCCTCATTGGCATAGATGGGAATATCATACCTTCTGGACAATATGCCTGCGCCTTTTATGTGGTCGTTGTGTTCATGCGTTATCAAAATCGCCGAGATACTGTGGGGATCTACATCTATGTTTAAAAGGCTTTTTTCTATTGTACTGCCGCTTAAGCCTGCGTCCACAAGTATATGTACATCTTTATATCCTATATATGTGGCATTTCCGCTGCTTCCAGATCTAAGTGAACAGAACCTCATAAGATACCCAAAAACGGGGCTACCCCCTTCCAAATTTCATAAGTCCTCTAATATTATATAACAAGTAGAATCCTTTTTCTATGGCAACTTGAAGAAAGTCTGTTTTCAAGACTTATCAACATATAAAATGTGAGCAACTTTTTTCACAGCACTTACACAGTCGTTTTTTGTCTAAAAATAGTACATTCGAGATAAGAGTTTTTAACACAGGACTTATCCACATATGCACATTTACATGTGGATAACTCGTGGGATAATCACAGGCGAATTGTTTTAGCTGTTTTCATCTGTAAAATGTATTTATTTAAAAATAATATTCCATTTTTATTGATAATAATTATCAATAGTGGTATAATTGAATTACAAGATATTGTAAATAAGGGGGACTAATGTATGGACTACAATGTATTGATCGGCGGTGCTGCCGGTCAGGGAATAGACACCTTGTCATACATAATCGAAAAAACCTTGAAAAGATGCGGCTTGTATGTATTTTCCATGAAAGATTACATGTCGCGGGTAAGAGGCGGTCACAACTTCATTCAGGTAAGGTTCGGCGACAAACCGATTCATTCACACGATGAGAAGTTTGATGCCATAATCGCTCTCGATGAAGACACTGTAAATTTGCACTCTAAAAGTTTGAAACCTTCAGGAAAACTCATCTTAGACAAATCCATTTCAGATAACGACACATACTTGTCATTTGATTTTAAAGCAGTTGCAAAAGAGTGCGGCAATCCCCGCGTTTTAGGCACTGCTGCCGTAGGCGTACTGCTTAAACTTTTTGGCATTCCATTAGACGTATCTCATACCGTATTAGACGATGAATTCAAAGGCGATGTGCTTAATGCAAATATAAAGGCTATCGACGCTGGCTACAGCATGGCAAAGCAGATTTTTAACGTGCCGCTTGGAAAAAAGGATGACAACATCTACATAAGCGGCAATGAAGCTATCGCATTGGGAGCTATCGCTGCAGGAGTCAAATTTTACTCAGGATATCCTATGACACCATCTACAAGCGTCATGACCTACATCGCTAAGAAATCGCATGATGCAGGCATAGTAGTTGAGCAAGTAGAAGATGAGATATCTGCCATAAATATGGCATTAGGAGCGTCCTACGCCGGAGTAAGGGCCATGACAGGAAGTTCAGGTGGAGGATTTGCGCTGATGGTGGAAGGCATAAGCTTAGCAGGGATAACAGAAATCCCTATCGTCATAACGGAAGTCCAAAGGCCAGGACCTGCCACAGGCTTTCCAACAAGGACAGAGCAAGGGGATCTAAGGTTCATAATCCATTCAGGCCACGGTGAATTTCCAAAGATGGTGATATCATTAAGAAGCCCTGAAGACGCTTTTTATCAGACTGCAAGGGCATTTAACATAGCAGACAAGTACCAGATACCTGTCATACTTGTAAGCGACCAGTACCTGGCAGACTCTGGTGTGACTGTAAAGCCTTTTGATTTCACTAAGGTGACAATAGAAAGGCATATATCAGGCCATGAAGCATTGGAAAATGGCGTGTATAAGAGGTACAAACTGACACAAAGCGGCATATCACCAAGGATAATACCAGGCAAAGTAGAAGGCGCCACAGTCCTTATAGATAGCGATGAACACGATGAATTTGGCCACATTACAGAGTCGGAAGATGTAAGGGTAAAGATGGTAAATAAGAGGATGAAAAAATTTAAGCTATTAAAAGAAGAAGTTCAAGAGCCCCTATTTATGGGTGCTGAAAATCCAGATATCCTCATAACCTGCTGGGGTTCAACGTACGGCCCTGTAAAAGAAGCAGTAGACATGCTTTTAAAGGATGGAATGTCAGTAGGAGCATTGTCATTTGGCGATATATGGCCATTTCCTACAAAGCTTATAAAAAAGTACGGAAAATTTGCAAAGATGATAATAGACGTCGAGCAAAATGCCACAGCGCAGCTTGACAGCCTTATGAGAGAAAACGCCCTTATAAAGGCAGATGAACACATACTTAAATACGATGGACGCATGATGAGTTCAAGGTACATCTACGAAAGAGTTAGAGAAATGACAAGATCGTCAAGCTTGTATTAAATTGAGAAAGGGATGATTTTATGAACACCGCATTTGAAACCTATGAAACGGCGTGGTGCCCTGGATGTGGAAATTTCGGCATACTTAACGCTTTAAAGGATGCCCTTACTGAGCTTGGCCTAAAGCCACATCAAGTTGTGATAGCATCAGGAATAGGGCAGGCCGCAAAGATGCCACACTACATAAACGTAAACGGGTTTAACGGCCTTCACGGAAGGGCTTTGCCTCCTGCCACAGCCATAAACATCGTAAACAAGGACCTTAAAGTGATAATAGACTCCGGAGACGGCGATACGTACGGTGAAGGCGGAAACCACTTTATACACGCAATAAGGAGAAACGCTAACATTGCCCACTTCGTCCACGACAACCAAATATACGGTTTGACAAAAGGTCAAGCATCACCTACGACGGCAAAAGGTCAAAAGACAAGTTTGCAATTTGATGGCGTAATCTTAGACCCTGTAAAACCAATAAAGCTGGCCCTCACAATGGGAGCTGGATTTGTAGCAAGAAGCTTTTCTGGAAATTATGAACATCTTAAGAAGATGATGAAAGAAGCCATAATGTACGACGGCTACGCTCTTTTAGACATCTTCCAACCATGTGTCACATTTAACAAGGTAAATACGTTTAAATGGTACAATGACAGGGTGTATGAGCTTCCAGACGACTACGACTACACCGATTTAGACAATGCCTTCAAAGTAGCTGATGAGTGGGGCGACAGGATACCGATAGGCATAATATACAAGGTGGAAAAGCCTACGTATATAGATAATATAAGCTTTTTGAAGGATGGTCCACCATTGGTAGATGCTAAATTGGACCCGATGATGGCGGAAAAATACTTAGATGACTTTAGATAATTGAAAAAAAGGAACCATCCAAATGGATGGTTCCTTTTTATTAGCTTGCGACTTCTTCATCTTCAAACTGGCTATTGTAAAGCTTAGCGTAAAATCCGCCTTTTGCAAGAAGCTCTTTGTGGGTGCCTTGCTCTACAATATCGCCGTGATCCATGACAAGTATGAGATCAGCATCTCTAATCGTAGAAAGCCTGTGGGCGATGATGAAACTTGTGCGGTTTTTCATAAGGTTATCCATTGCCTTCTGTATGAGGATCTCTGTACGTGTGTCAACAGAGCTGGTGGCTTCGTCCAGTATCAATATCTTTGGATCTTTAAGTATGGCTCTGGCTATAGTTATAAGCTGTTTCTGCCCCTGTGATACGTTTGATGCTTCTTCGTTTAAAACCATGTTGTAACCATCTGGCAGCGTGTGGACGAAGTGATCTACATGGGCTGCTTTTGCGGCTTTTATGACTTCTTCATCTGTGGCATTTAGATTTCCGTACCTTATATTGTCCATGATGGTGCCGTTGTAAAGCCAAGTATCCTGCAATACCATACCAAACAATGACCTTAAATCGCTTCTGGTAAATTCTCTAATGTCATGTCCATCTATCAATATCCTTCCTGCGTTTACATCGTAAAATCTCATCAGGAGTTTTACCATCGTCGTCTTACCAGCACCTGTTGGTCCCACTATGGCCACTTTTTGACCCGGTTTAATATCGGCTGAGAAGTCGTTTATTATTATCTTATCTGGTTTGTATCCAAAGTGCACGTGATCAAACTGCACATGGCCTTCCACATTTTCAAGTTTTACAGGATGCTCTGTCTCAGGCACTTCTTCTTCCTCGTCTAAGAACTCAAACACCCTCTCGGCACATGCAGCCGTCTGCTGAAGTATATTGGATATGTTAGCGATCTGCGCCAATGGCTGTGTAAATGACCTTACGTACTGAATGAAAGCTTGTATGTCACCGACTTGTATAGTGCCATTTATCACAAGGTAGCTGCCCAATACCACGACGCCTACATATCCTAAGTTGCTTACGGAGTTCATTATAGGCATCATAAGTCCCGTTAAAAACTGGGATTTCCATGCCACATTGTAAAGCTCATTGTTGTACTCGTCAAATTTCTTTACGCTTCTTTCTTCGTAGTTAAATGCCTTCATGACTACGTGTCCGCCGTACATTTCCTCTACATGACCATTAACATGGCCAAGGTAATCCTGCTGCTCTCTAAAGTACTTCTGGGAAAAGCGTACTATAAGAGCGATGATTCCCATTGATACAGGTATCATCAAAAATGTAACACCTGTCATCTCTACGCTTATGGTAAGCATCATTATTAAAGCACCGATTACCGATGTGACAGATGTGATGATCTGTGTAATGCTCTGGTTTAATGTCTGGCTTATTGTATCAACATCATTTGTTATACGGGATAGTATTTCACCGTGGTTTGTGCCGTCAAAGTACTTAAGCGGCATGCGGTTTATCTTCTCCATTATGTCCCGTCTAAACTTGTAGGTGACTTTCATTGCCACGTTTGTCATTATCCAGCCTTGTATATAGCCAAGACCTGAGCTTAAGATGTAAAGGCCTATAAGCAGGAGGATTATTCTGCCAATGTAGTCGAAGTCAATATTTCCTGTACCTGCTATCTTTGCCATGACACCTTCGTAAAGCTTCGTTATAGCCTTGCTGAGTATCTTAGGCCCCGCTATAGACAGTGCTGCACTTCCTGCCGCAAAAAGTATGACGAAAAATATGGAAATCTTGTATTCACCAAGATACTTCATCAATTTCTTCATTGTCCCTTTAAAGTCGTTGGCTTTCTCACCGCCCACCATAGGACCATGGCCGCCCATAGGACCACGCCCTCTCATGACGGGCCGCCTTGGAGTATTTGCGTTTCTTCCATCCATTATGCCAATTCCTCCTTTGAAAGCTGCGAATAAGCGATCTCTCTATACGTCTCGCAGGTTTTCATAAGCTGGTCATGTGTGCCTATTCCAGCTATTTTGCCATCATCTAAAACTATGATCTGATCTGCATTCATTATAGTTGATATGCGCTGTGCTACTATTATGACAGTGCTATTTCCAGTGTACTCCTTTAAAGCCTTTCTCAAAGCCCTATCTGTCTTGAAATCAAGCGCTGAAAAGCTATCGTCAAATATATATATCTCCGGTTTTTTGACAAGGGCCCTTGCGATAGACAGCCTCTGCTTCTGTCCACCTGAAATATTTGTAGCGTCTTGCGAAATTTCGCTGTCATAGCCATTTGGAAGTCTTTCTATAAACTCTGCTGCCTGAGCCACTTCTGCAGCCTTTTTAACTTCTTCATCTGTAGCATTTTCATTGCCGAACTTTATGTTTGACATGACAGTGCCTTTAAAAAGGGAAATCTTCTGAGGCACATAGCCAATCTTTTCCCTTAAATCGTGCTGCTTCACATCCTTTACATCTACGCCGTCTACTAAAACTTGACCTTCTGTGGCATCGTAAAATCTCGGTATCAAATTGACAAGGGTAGACTTTCCGGCACCGGTAGAGCCGATTATAGCTGTAGTCTTGCCTGGCTCTGCTTTAAAAGATATATTCGATATAGCGTATTCCTCTGCTCCATGGTACTTGTATGAAACATTTCTAAATTCAACAACGCCTTTTTGAGTATCGTCAAACTTCTTGCTTTCCTTAGGATCCAAAACAGTAGGCTGTGTCTCCAATACTTCCGCAATACGGGATGCAGATACAGATGCCCTCGGTATCATGATAAACATCATAGACATCATAAGGAAGGCGAATATTATCTGTATAGCGTACTGCATAAATGCCATCATGTCGCCAACCTGCATCGACGAATTGGCAATGTCATGTGCACCTACCCATACAATGAGAAGGGTTATGCCGTTCATTATAAGCATCATGACTGGAAACATAGTGATCATGACGCGGTTTATGAATAGCATCGTATTTGTGATGTCGCGATTTGCCTTATCAAACCTGTTTTCCTCAAACTCTTGAGTATTAAAAGCCCTTATAACCATCATACCAGCCAAATTCTCGCGGGCCACAAGATTTAACCTGTCCACCAACTTCTGCACAGACTTGAATTTAGGCAATGCAATAGAAAACACAGTTGAAACCAACCCTAAAAGCACTATGACTGCCAATGCTATTATCCATGACATCGACGCACTTTTCCCAACGGCTCTTATGACACCGCCTATGCCTATCATAGGAGCGTAGAATATCATCCTTATCATAAAGACGATAAGCATTTGTATCTGGGTTATATCGTTTGTGGTCCTTGTTATCAAAGACGCTGTGGAAAACTTATCAAATTCTTCATTTGAAAAGCTCTCAACTCTCGTAAAGAGCTTCTTCCTTATGTCCCTTGAAAAACCAGCGGCAACTCTGGAACCTAAAAATCCCACCATTATGGAACATGCCGCGCTTAAAAG
This sequence comes from Thermoanaerobacterium sp. PSU-2, assembly GCF_002102475.1. NCBI lineage: Bacteria > Bacillati > Bacillota > Clostridia > Thermoanaerobacterales > Thermoanaerobacteraceae > Thermoanaerobacterium > Thermoanaerobacterium sp. PSU-2. The sequence goes on from NZ_MSQD01000021.1 coordinate 17,683, forward strand.
AGTAATGAGTAGCATTATAAGCCCTGTAGACAAAATGTAATTGGTCTGGATCTTGTCTGTATTTACTCCCAATGATTTATACTCTGACTTTACTGCTGGAGTAGCAGCCTGTATAACCATGTTGTCACCAAGGGAAGTAAACTTCTTATTCATGTCATCAGTTATTTTCTGCCTCTCTGATTCAGGAATCTTTGCAAATAGCGCAAATAGATCGGCATTTGCTGGGATCTTCATGTTGTTAAATGTGATAAATCCGCCTTTAGCGCTTGACTTCATCTTTTCAACACCTGATACAGCCAAGAACGCCTTGCCCATCGGAAGGTTTATCTTGTCTATCTCTGTCTTGTCTATATTCTTCAATACGTATATAGGCTCTTTCTTTAAATCAGGATATTTTTTTACGTACTTATCGTAATCTGAGCTGTTTTTGTCAACTAACACATAATCATTTAATACATTGTTTTTATCACTGTCATTCATAAACAATGTCAGTTTATCCATGGTGCTTTTTCTTATGGCATCCGGCACAGCATTGACAATGCCTCCCTGCTGTATGCCTTGATTCACTATGTTTGACATGTAGTCAGGAAGGGCCAAATCGCTCATTGCCTGAACAAATATAAATAGTATGGCAACAATAGTTATAAAGATGTATGGCTTAAAATATTTCCGTAATTTTAGCATCCATCAAAACCACCTTTCTTAAAATCATCACTACTTTGACCACTGCTTGATTCAATCAATTTCTTAAGGGTATTAAGCCCCTTTACGATATCAGCATGTTCTTCATCTGTCGCTTTGCTCATTATCGTCTCAAATCTTTCATAAATATTCTTAAAGCTTTCTTTAGACCTCTTTTTGAAATCCTCGTCTACCTTCACATAGACAACCCTCCTGTCATCGCTGCTCCTTACTCTCTTTACCATGCCTTGCTTCTCCAGCCTGTCTACTATGCCTGAGACAGTGCTGCTTGATAGCCCCATCTTTTCACTTAAATCGCTTATCTTCATCTCTCCATGGTGCATAAGGATTCCGATGATCATGCCTTGAGGTCCTGTTATCTTAAGATCCTTAAACTCGCTTTCCATGTTTTTGTGAATCATGTTCATTATTGACTTTAAAGTCTTTAAAACATCTATTCTTTCGTTGTACTCCTTCAAAAATTCTTCACCTTCTTTCAACATTTCAAAACCGTATATTTTGTACACAAATATTTCGTATGCTAAATAATTATATCGCCGCAAAATAAAAAAGTCAATAGGCTTTCTGAAAATCCCATTAACTTTTTTTCATAATTTATATTTCAGTCATCTTCCTTATATTGTTTTTTATGTTTACAACATCTTTTTCATTCCCCAGCAAGACTATATAATCACCAGCCAGTATCTTCGTATTTCCTTTTGGTATTATCTCCTTCCCACCTCTTTTTATTCCAACCACAAGACAACTATGAGGCCATTCTATGTCTTTTAATTTTTTGCCATCTACAAAAGACCCGACAGCAACAGGCATCTCAAATAATATTTTAGCCGCATCATCACTTTCATCGACATTAGCCACGTTCACTCTGCTTTTTATTATCCTATCAAGCAGCGATTCATATATTGGTTCATTTCCGTAAAAGCCAGATACAATGTAAGCCGTTATGGATACAGTGCTTAAAGCAAGCAAATGGCTAAATGAACCTGTCATCTCCGTAACTAAGAGGCTTCCTGTTATAGGGGCCCTTACGATAGCAGCAAAATATCCAGCCATAGCTAACACAACAAAGTCCTTTAGGTATATGCTATTTATATTAAAGGCATGAATGATAGTTATGCCGTATAAATTGCCTATAAGCGCACCTATTGCAAGAAGTGGCATGAATATGCCTCCCGGCACTCCAGACCCATAGCTTATGATTGTAAAAAGGAATTTAGATATAAGCAATATGGCAACAAATACAAATCCTAAATCCGCACCACTTATCTTATCTACAAGGCTTTCGCCACCGCCAAGCACCATTGGCAGAAAAAACCCTACAATGACTGATAGCAAAAGAGGAATAAAGATCTTCAATTGGGGTATTTTTACATATTTATTGTACAGATCTTGCGATTTTAGAAGCGATTTGTTGAATATGATACCTCCAAAACCTATTATCACTCCCAAAAGCAGCAGATAAAAATATTGAGAAAACGGAACAATCGGCATATTAGCAATATCAAATACCGTCTTAAGTCCCAAAAAAGTATCTGTAATATATGTCGCAGTAAGGGATGATACCATTGATGACACAAGAACGATTGGAGAAAAATTTTTATGAAGCTCCTCCAAAGAAAATATAACCCCCGCTAACGGTGCATTGAACGCTGCAGCTAAACCAGCACCAGCGCCGCAAGTTATAAGGTACTTCTCCTCAAAGCGCATCCTTTTTAACGACCTGCTGACACCTTGACCTAAAGATGCGCCAAGCTGGACACATGGACCTTCCCGTCCTAAAGACAGCCCAGCACCGATCATCAATATCGTACCTACAAACTTCATAATGAATATTTTAAGCCAGTTTAATTTAAAATAGCCTATAATCGTCCCTTCCACCTGCGGTATGCCGCTGCCACTGATCATAGGCTCCAATTTAAGTATATAATTTGTAAACAAACCTAATGCAACTAAAAATATGAGCCATATAGGCAAAAGATAAATCTTCGTTTCCAAAACTCTGTATACATCCAAAAGATAGATACCAGCTTTTTCTAATACAAACCTTAAAGCTGATACAACCAACCCTATCAAAACTCCAACAACTATCCCTTCTAATATCAATCTGTCTTTGAAATTTTCCCTGTTTTTAAACATTTCATAAATATGACTGCTACTTTCCATCAGTCCGCCTCCCATACGTTTCATAAAAAAATTATACAACAAATTTATATATATGTTAAGAGATAATCTAGGACAAAAACCTTCCCTATGGCGCCAGTGGAAAGCAAAAATATCACCAAATATCTCTTGATGTTACCCAAAAAATAATAAATAGCGATTTCCTTTGGCAGCTCATACAAACAAGCTTTCTCCACCTTTTTCAAGCCCTATTATCTCTCTATCTGAATACTTAGTAGTTCTCAAAATATATATGATTACTGAATCCTCCTCCTTGTCGATTATCTTTGAGATCTCACTCTTTAGTTTTCTAAAATTTGCATCAGATATTTCACCTTCCAAAACTGAATTTTGTACCCAATTTAGGTACTTTCTGCACGTCTTCAGAACCTTATTTACCCTTTTCTCATTTACATCATATACTAGTATGATAAACATAATATCACCCTTTTACCATTGAGCAACAAATGGCGTGTACTCTTGTTCTTCCATAAGATGTTTTTCCAGTTTGTAAAGCTCAAGCCTTATAAGCCTGCGGTATGAAACATTATTGCCTAACGATCTATGATTTATCGTGGTCTTTAGTTTATTCTCGTATTCCTCTATGAATGCCATCTTCGCTCTATCTTTAAGCAAGAGCCCTTCTGCATCTTGGTCAAAATCATCTTTTTTGATGATATTTTTACTCACAACTGTAAATATGACTCTATCTACAATAATAGGTTTAAATATCTCTGAAACGTCTAAGTTTAGTGTAAATCTTCGGAAGTTCGTGGAGTGCAAATACCCTATCCTTGGGTCCAAATGTGTCTTATAAACTTCGCTTAGTACTGTTGTGTACATAAGAGAATTTCCAAAGCTTATAAGGACATTTAGAGAATTTTTTGGCGGTCTTTTGCTTCTTACATCAAACTCAAAATCACTATTTCCTAATATCTCATCAAATGATTTATAGTAATACTCCCTTATATTTCCCTCAATAGCCATAAGCTCATTTACATCAGATGTTCCAGCTATCAGATCTCCTAATCTTTCTATAGCATAAATGATGTCATCCAAGTTTTTGCCTCGGTTTTGATAGTACTTTAAAACTTGACGGATGTTTCTATATGCACCTTCTACAAATCTTTGCGCTATAAATAGACGTTTCTTCTCATCAATATAATTTTCCGCTTGCTTTAATATCATGTAGCCAGAGTTTAAATGCTCTCTCGGATAAAATGACCCTATGTAGTAGCCGTAGTGGTTGAAGAAGTGAAGTATTATCTCCGATTGTGAGATAAACTCCAAAAATCTTTTGTTGAGACTAATTTCGCCAAAAATCATTATTTCAGAAGTATTTTCAACCGGTATAAACTTCCTGCCGTTTTCTCCTTCAAAATACAATGTGTTGTCTTTTCTATGCAATTCTCCGTCTGAAAAAATATAAACAGGCTTTTTCATGATAAGCAAAACTCCTTATATCCACAATTTTTGCAGTAAGGTATTTTCTTAAAAGCCGGCGCCTTGTCCATATTTATAATATCTCTTATTTCATTTATAGCACTTACAACTTCCATCTCCGACTCACTGGTAAGACGCACATCAATCTTTTTTCTCTCATCGGGGAAAAAAAGCTGCCCCTTCGCATCAATGCCACTTTGCTTCAATTTGTACAAATAAAAAAGAAGCTGAAGTCTGGCACTCTCTACAGCTTTTGAGCTTTTCTTTATCTCGCCCACTAACAAATTGCCATTGTCATTTCTCACAAGATCTATGACGACATTCTCAAAATTTATCTTCTTCCTGTCCCTGTCATAAGATATGTCATCGATCAAGCGTCCCATCTCAATGTATGGATGCTCTTGGTCAGGAATTATCTGATGAGCCATAAGCCATACCTGCCTTTTGCAAATGTTGTAGCTTTGCACAAGTGAGCCTGTAACTTCTTCATACATAATATCACCTTTTTAAGTGTTCTCTCATTCGCCATGCCACTTTTCCTATCTGGTCAAATGAAATTCCCACAATCTCGCCATCATTTTATATAAACTCCATCAGGAAGCCGCAAGAATCTTCCCCTCCACAACATAAATAGGCTAAAATGAGTAATTATATTGTAGTTCCAATTTATTATAAGTAGTCTAAAAACTGCAAACTCAGGGATTTATTACAGCAAATCATAAATGTGAAAAAAGCACAAGGTGTAGCAGTGCCCGACTGGAAAACTTTATCTAAACGTAAGTAAGTAACTTCCTAATTAATCAAGGAAGTTATTTGCTGTTTAAGCCAATTTTGTAGGTCAGAGGCAGCACCTATATGTTTTGCTACAGCATATTCAAAAGTGTATGCCTGAAGTTCTCTGTTGTTAGTATCAGTACTTATAGGAATAATGCTTCCTGAACAAATGGTACTTTCATGGAATGCTTCATGTGCTAAAGTTAAAGCTGTGTACTCAGTACCCCAAGTATTAGAAGCAGATACGGTTTGGCTAACATTATCAGAATTGAAATATACAGTGTGTGTCATGCTGTCAGTCCATGCACCTATATTATCATCTTTATATGGTTGTTCATCTATTTCTGGAATGTATGCACAAACAAATCTGTACACAGTGTTATCTTTTTCTTTAAGTAAATCTAAAGCTTTTTGTAGTACATCTTTGAATTCTGGTGTTACAGAATCTCCTATTTTAGGTTCTGTAACAGTACCGGAACAGTACGTGTTCCAAAAAGTATCGACTGTATGAGCCTCTAAAGTTTCTCTTGGCATATCCACTGTTACGGTTTGTGTATCTCCATCCCAGTTGACTTTAGCACCAAGAGATTCAGATATTACACGTATCGGTACTAACGTTGTACCATTTACTATTTGTGGTGGTACGTCTGTACTGACTTGCTGTCCATTGATTACTAACTTTATATACGGTACAGCATATACATTTACAAATAAAAACAGTACAATTATCCCGATAGATACTATCAATTTGTATTTATTTTCTAAACATAAGACCCCTCCCTTTCAATCCTTTACATATAAGCTAAAAACAGTATGTACCTTTACCATTGGTTGTTTGATTCCATGGTTTCAATTCCTTATAGGTAGGCTAAAAACGAAGCAAATACTCAATATTGTGTTGTTATAGAAAGGTTTCAATTCCTTATAGGTAGGCTAAAAACTTATCATCAAGTAGTTAAAAATAATTTACCTGACAAGTTTCAATTCCTTATAGGTAGGCTAAAAACTCTACATTTTGTACTTTATTACGTTGTTCTTCAAGAGTTTCAATTCCTTATAGGTAGGCTAAAAACACTAGCATCATTCAGCACCTCCTAAAAGCCTACGAGGTTTCAATTCCTTATAGGTAGGCTAAAAACACAATGTCCCTTCATATTGTTTTAAATTTACATTTTTGTTTCAATTCCTTATAGGTAGGCTAAAAACCGCAGATAAGAGAGCTTGCTAAAGTATACAGAGCTTTTCCGTTTCAATTCCTTATAGGTAGGCTAAAAACTCTTTAAAAGACTTCTAAAATAAAAGTTTTGGGGGATGTTTCAATTCCTTATAGGTAGGCTAAAAACTTTTCATATAATTTTGAATATTTTGCAATTATACGAAAGTTTCAATTCCTTATAGGTAGGCTAAAAACACCTTTAATGTGTCATTCCCTGTAACCTTCTTAAGTAGTTTCAATTCCTTATAGGTAGGCTAAAAACCTTACAGCCGATAGCCGACAACTTTTTACCGAGATCGTTTCAATTCCTTATAGGTAGGCTAAAAACAAACCACGAAAATAAAGTGAAACAAAAGATAGATAGTTTCAATTCCTTATAGGTAGGCTAAAAACTTGTTATCCACCACGCCTATAACACAACATCTACAATGTTTCAATTCCTTATAGGTAGGCTAAAAACGGCGGTATCCTAACAATGGCCCTGCAAATCCGAAATGCGTTTCAATTCCTTATAGGTAGGCTAAAAACTAACAATTCTTCAGAAGTATACCCTACTACACTATTGTTTCAATTCCTTATAGGTAGGCTAAAAACCTGCGAGAGCTGCTTTAATGACTTGTTCATCACATGGTTTCAATTCCTTATAGGTAGGCTAAAAACCCACCTATCACAAGAGCAGAGGCAGTGGCTCTCAT
>NZ_MSQD01000022.1 GCF_002102475.1 Thermoanaerobacterium sp. PSU-2
TTCCCCTCGCCGCTTATCGCGACATCGTCTATCTTACCACATTATCTTCTCTCTGTCAACTGCTTTTTTCTTTTCTTTTGCACTCGCAGTGACAGGTATTAATATATCATATTAATTAGCTTATATCAAATATTTTTTACCTTCAAAATACGCGTTTTTCGGTTATTATATGAATATATTTTAAGATTTCATTAATTTGCTTCTTTTTTCTTCATTATTTTAATTTTAAATAACAAAAAAAGCGCATATAGCGCTCTTTTTATCTCTTTGAAAATTGTGGTGCTTTTCTTGCTTTCTTGAGACCGTATTTCTTTCTCTCTTTCATCCTTGGATCTCTTGTCACAAATCCAGCCTTCTTAAGAATCGGTCTTAATTCATTGTCAGCCTTCATTAATGCTCTTGTAATACCTAATCTAATTGCACCAGCTTGGCCTGATAATCCACCGCCTTCAACTTTAGCAATTACATCAAATTTATCGATATTTTCAGTTAAAATAAGTGGTTGTCTGACCGTGTATTTTAAAGTGTCCAATCCGAAATAGTCGTCAAGAGATCTACCATTTATTATTATGTTGCCTTTCCCTGGGACTAATCTAACACGTGCAACAGATGTTTTTCTCCTACCTGTACCAAAAAATTGGATAGCAGCCATTACCTATTCCCTCCTTATATGTCAAGTTTCTCTGGTTTCTGTGCTGCATGCTTATGTTCAGGACCAGTATAAACTTTTAATTTTTTTATCATTTGTCTTCCTAATTTGTTTTTAGGAAGCATTCCTTTTACAGCTCTCATGATAGCTTTTTCAGGTTTTGTCCTCATTAAAGTCTTGTACTGTATTAATTTAAGTCCACCAGGATGCCCTGTGTAATATTTAAAGTACTTTTGCTCTAATTTTTTGCCCGTCAATACGACTTTGTCTGCATTGACAATTATCACAAAATCACCTGTATCAACGCTGGGTGAATATATCGGTTTATTTTTACCAGACAAAATCTTTGCAACTTGGCTAGCTAATCTGCCTAACACTTTTCCTTCGGCATCTATGACATACCATTTTCTTTCCACTTCATTCTTTTTTGGCATGAATGACTTCACTATATTTTACCTCCTTAAGAAACTTATACTTAAGTAACATATCTTCAATAAACGGGGCATAATTTTACATAATATAATTTTAATCCACAGCACCACCCATGTCAATAGTATATTTTAGTTAAAAACAATCCTTGTGGTGGTGCAGTTTTCCCCGCCATGCATCGATCTTTTGATTCTAAAATTTCTTTGACGTGAATAGGGTTAATCTTCCCTAGCCCCACATCAACAATCGTTCCTACGATTATTCTGACCATATTGTATAAAAATCCATCCGCTTCAATCTCAAACTCTACATTAAAATCATTTTTTCTAAGTGAAATATCTCTTACTGTTCTTATAGAATCTTTTACACTGCTTCCACTGGCTTTAAAGGCTGAAAAATCGTGTGTCCCTTTTAAATACGTCAATGATTCAACCATTTTATCTAAATCCAATTCATTGCTTATGTGCCAGCTATAATTTCTATATATAGGTGAATTAAATTTTCTGTTGTATATGATGTATTTATACCTTTTACCTTTGGCAGAATATCTGGAATGAAAATCCATATCTGCCTCATAAGCATTTTTAATAACTATGTCTTTTGGAAGCACACTATTTAATGCATTAGGCATTTTTGATAAAGGTATATTACAGTTAGATATGAAATTGGCAACTTGATTTAGGGCATGAACTCCAGCATCTGTCCTGCTGGAACCAATCAAGTTTACATCCTCTGATGTTATTTTTTTTATCGCCTTCGTTATGACTTCTTGAACTGTAACAGCGTTTTTCTGGATCTGCCACCCATGATAATTTGTTCCATCGTATTCTATAACCAAAACTATGTTTCTCATTTAACTATCACCATGGCCAAAATCTATTCCATATTATTATTCCCACGAGAATCACTGTCAACAAAATTGCTACGTAATCTCTATTGCTTACTTTTAATTGTTTTAACTTTGTCCTATTGAATCCACCTCTATAGCACCTTGCTTCCATTGCCACTGCGAGTTCATCAGCTCTCCTAAAAGCGCTTATAAATAAAGGCACCAATAGCGGAATCAAATTTTTAGCTCTTTTGACTAAATTGCCACTTTCAAAGTCGGCACCTCTGGCCATCTGAGCTTTCATTATTTTATCTGTTTCTTCAAGCAGTGTCGGTATGAATCTCAGTGCTATTGTCATCATCATTGCTAATTCGTGGGCAGGTAATCCAATAGATTTAAATGGCGTTAAGAGGTTTTCTATTCCATCTGTAAGGGCAATCGGGGATGTCGTCAATGTCAAGAGCGATGTGCCAACTATCAAAAATATAAGCCTTAACCCCATAAATAAAGCTAATCTTACTCCATTTGAAGTTATCTTAAGCGGACCTATTGACGCAAGGTATGTTCCACCGGGAGTAAAAAATACATTCAATCCAACAGTCAATATTAAAATCACGAGAATTGGCTTTAACCCTTTAAAGATATAACTTAATGGTATTTTTGAAACAAATACGCTTAATAGCAAAAATAACAGAATAAAAATATAGCCAGAAAACTTTGTGATTATAAATAGCAAAATAATGAATACTACGGATAATATTATTTTTACTCTGGGATCTAAACGGTGTATAAATGTATTGCCAGGTATATATTGACCAATAGTTATATTTTTAAGCATTATCAACACCCCTAAGGTACTCCAATATATATTTCTTGGCTTCATCAACTGTCAAAATGTCATCAGGAAGATCTATTCCATTTTTCCTTAATTCTCTTACAAGATACGTAATTTGCGGCACACCAAGTCCTATCTTCTCAAGTTCTTCTACATGTTTAAAAACTTCTTTAGGAGTACCTATCAACGAAACTGTACCATCGTGCATAACAATGATTTTGTTCACCAATTTTGCTATGTCTTCCATACTGTGTGAGACAAGTATCGTAGTCATTTTGTACATTTGGTGAATCTGCTTTATTTGATACAGAATTTCGTCGCGACCTCTTGGGTCAAGCCCTGCAGTTGGCTCATCTAATATCAAAATTTTTGGCATCATAGACAATACTCCCGCAATTGCTACTCGTCTTCTTTCTCCACCTGATAATTCAAATGGAGACATGTCTTTTATTTTTATATCAAGCCCTACTATCTTCATAGCATCATATACTCTTTTTTCTATTTCATCGTCTGAAAGACCTAAATTTGATGGCCCAAAGGCAATGTCCTTGTATATTGTTTCTTCAAAAAGTTGATGCTCAGGGTATTGAAATACAATACCTACTTCTTTTCTAATGTCTTTTAAATCTTTTTTCGTTGTTATGTCAATGCCATTCACAATGATCCTGCCTGAAGTTGGTTTTAAAAGGCCATTCAAATGCTGAATGAGGGTAGATTTACCAGAGCCTGTATGTCCTATTATTCCAACAAATTCGTTATCATCGACTGTAAAGCTCACATCTTTTAGTGCAACAGATTCAAACGGCGTGCCTTCATTGTATACGAAAGAAATATTTTCTACTTGTATTGACATATAAACCTCACCATCTCATCTACAGTTAATATTTCTGTAGGAATATCTATCCCCTCTTGCTTTAACTTATAAGCTAACTCTGTAACTTGGGGGACATCGAGACCCAGATCTTTAAGAATTTTTACTTCTTTAAATACATCTTTAGGTGTTCCATTCAATGCAATTTTACCATTATCCATCACAATTACTCTGTCGGCAAGTACAGCTTCTTCCATATAGTGTGTAATCAATATGATGGTGATTCCATTTTCTCTATTAAGCTTCTGTATCGTATTTATGACTTCTTTTCTGCCCTTTGGATCCAACATAGCCGTAGGCTCATCTAATATTATACATTGTGGTTTCATTGCTATAACTCCTGCAATGGCTATCCTCTGTTTTTGGCCTCCCGAAAGCATGTGTGGAGCAAATTCTCTGTATTTATACATATCAACTGCGTTTAATGCAAAATCCACTCTTTCTCGAATTTCTTTTGGATCTATTCCAAGGTTCTCAGGCCCAAAGGCCACATCTTCTTCAACAATCGTTGCTACTAACTGATTGTCTGGATTTTGAAATACCATGCCAGCTGTCTGCCTTATATCCCATAAATGAGATGTGTCTTTTGTATTCATTCCATTGACGTATACATCGCCTTCTGTTGGAATCAAAAGCGCATTGAAATGTTTTGCTAGAGTTGATTTTCCTGACCCATTATGACCGATAATCGCAATAAACTTTCCTTCATCAATGTCTATATTCAAGCCATTCAATACTATCTTTTTGCTGTTTTCGTCACTACCGGCATCATAAACAAATGTAAGGTCTTTCACCGCAATTATTTTTTTCAAACGACCACCTTCTTTAAAGACCAAAACTAATTGGCAAACTATTAAAATAGGAGTTAAGTTTTGTCTAACTTAACCCCTTTTGAGCCTAAATAAGTTCTAAGATAACCAGCGGAGCCGCATCGCCTCTACGAGGACCAAGTTTCAATATTCTTGTGTACCCGCCATTTCTTTCTGAATATTTTGGAGCAATCTCATCAAATAATTTTTTTACCACTGTCTCATCAGTTAAATAAGCCAAAGCTTGTCTTCTTGAGTGCAAATCGCCCCTTTTTCCAAGAGTAATCATCTTTTCAGCTATGCTTCTTACTTCTTTGGCTCTAGCTTCTGTAGTTTGGATTCTTCCATAGTTTAAAAAGCTGGTTGTAAGGTTTCTCAACATAGCTCTTCTTTGGTCATGTGGTCGACCTAATTTTCTGTAACCCATTATCTGCCCTCCTTACTCTTCACTCTTTTGCAATGATAGTCCTAAAGCTTTCAGCTTTTGTTCGACTTCAACTAATGATTTCTTGCCGAGATTTCTAACTTTCATCATTTCTTCTTCAGTCTTTTGAACTAAATCTTGGACAGTATTAATTCCTGCTCTTTTAAGGCAGTTGTATGACCGTACAGAAAGATCAAGTTCTTCGATCGTCATATCAAGCGGTTTATCCGTCTTTTTCTCTGACTTCTCAACCAAAACTTCCATATCGTTATAATTGTCTGCAAATGAAGTAAACAAGTTAAAATGATCGATCAGTATTTTTGCAGCTAAGCTTATAGCTTCTTTAGGACTTATTGTTCCATTTGTCCATACTTCCATTGTAAGCTTGTCATAATCTGTAACCTGACCAACACGCGTATTTTCTACGCTATAGCTTACTTTTTTAACTGGAGTAAATATGGAGTCAACCGGAATGATGCCTATCGGCTGATTCGGTTCTTTATTCTTATCTGATGGAACATATCCTTTGCCTTTGACTAACTCAATCTCCATGTTCAACTTGCCATTATCGCTAAGCGTAGCAATATGAAGATCTGGATTCATTATTTCAACATCGCCGTCAGATATTATATCTCCCGCCGTGACTTCTCCTTTGCCTTCTGCTTCAATTCTAACTATCTTTGGTTCGTCTGTATATAATTTCACTGCCAACTCTTTTAAATTAAGTATTATCTCAGTAACGTCCTCCTTTACGCCTGGTACTGTAGAAAATTCATGCAGTACCCCATCTATTTTTATCGTCTTTGCTGCGGCACCTGGAAGTGACGATAAAAGCATACGGCGCAAAGAGTTGCCAAGTGTTATTCCATAACCACGTTCAAGTGGTTCAATGACAAACTTAGCATACGTGTCATCATTGGATTGCTCCACTATCTCAATTTTTGGCTTTTCTATTTCAATCACCATTTAAACCCTCCTTTTTTTAATCTTACGAGGGTAACCGATTATTACCTTGAATACAATTCAACAATCAAGTGCTCTTCAATTGGCAAATCTATATGCTCTCTTGTTGGCAGAGATAAAACTTTACCCTCTAATGAATCCTTATTGAAATCTAACCAATCAGGTATATTAGTAGAAGCCTCTACATTATTCTTAATGACATCTAATGATTTGCTGCTGTCTTTTACAGATACTACATCTCCAGCTTTTACTAAATATGAAGGTATATCGACCTTCTTGCCATTAACAAGAATGTGACCATGTGATACAAATTGCCTTGCTTGTGCCCTTGAAGATGCTATTGACAATCTGTAAACTACATTATCAAGTCTTCTCTCAAGAAGCTGCAACAAATTATCACCTGTAATACCCTTCATTCTCTCTGCTTCTTCAAAATACCTTTCGAATTGTCTCTCCAGAACTCCATAATACCTTCTTAATTTTTGTTTTTCCCTCAACTGTGTACCATAGTTTGTAAGCTTCTTCTTGTTTTGTCCATGTTGCCCAGGAGCATACGGCCTTCTCGCAAAAGGACATTTTTCAGTATAGCATTTATCGCCTTTCAAAAATAATTTCATGCCTTCCCTACGGCACAATTTACATGTAGATTCTGTGTATCTTGCCATTATTGCACCTCCTTACACTCTTCTTCTCTTAGGTGGTCTGCACCCATTATGTGGAATAGGTGTGACATCCTTTATAAGACTTACTTCTAAACCAGCAGCCTGTAAAGCTCTTATTGCTGCCTCTCTACCTGCACCTGGTCCTTTGACAAATACATCCACAGTCTTGAGTCCATGTTCCATTGCAGCTTTTGCTGCTGTTTCTGCTGCCATTTGTGCAGCATACGGTGTAGATTTTCTTGAACCTTTAAAACCTAATGTTCCTGCACTCGACCAAGCCAAAGCATTGCCAGCCATATCTGTCAACGTAACTATTGTATTATTAAATGTTGAATGAATGTGTGCTGCCCCACGTTCAACATTTTTGCGTTCACGACGTTTTGCTGTTCTTTTAACTTTTTTTGCCATAATTTCCCTCCTTATTATTTCTTCTTCTTAGCGACAGTCTTTTTAGGACCTTTTCTGGTACGAGCATTTGTCCTTGTCCTTTGGCCGCGCACTGGCAAACCCTTTCTATGCCTTATCCCTCTATAGCATCCTATATCAATAAGTCTCTTTATATTTAAAGAAACTTCTCTTCTTAAATCACCTTCGACTTTATACTCTTTGTCAATTATATCTCTTAATCTTGACACTTCATCTTCTGTAAGATCTTTTACTCTTGTATCTGGATTAACGCCAGCTTTAGCCAATATCTCGTTTGAACGAGAACGTCCTATGCCGTAAATATAAGTCAATCCTATCTCAACGCGTTTTTCTCTAGGTAAATCAATGCCAGCAATTCTTGCCATCTTTACACCTCCTAACCTTGTTTTTGCTTGTGTTTAGGATTCTCACAAATTATCATTACTTTGCCTTTTCTTTTTATAACCTTACATTTTTCACAAATCGGTTTTACCGATGGTCTTACCTTCATTATTATACCTCCTTATCACTTACCGCGCCATACAATTCTTCCTCTTGTCAAATCATATGGGGATAATTCAAGCGTAACTCTGTCACCTGGTAGAATCCTGATAAAATTCATCCTAAGTTTGCCAGAGATATGCGCCAAAATTCTATGTCCATTATCAAGTTCCACCTGAAACATTGCATTTGGTAAAGCTTCTATTACTTTACCTTCTACTTCGATAACATCATCCTTTGCCAAGGATATCATACCCTCCTTATTCTTCACACTTAAACTGTTTTAAAGCTTCAATTATCTCAGCATTTGTAACAGTCTGCCCAGCCAATATTTTCTCCCTTATTTTTTCGTCCACTTCATTGTACTTCTGAAGATGAATTAATTTCTTTTTCTTAGGCTTTTCAATTTTTCTCAACTCGCCATCAGAAATTAGCACATGTTTTTCGTCGGCAACTCCAACAATTATAAAAACTCTATCCTTATCTCTCCCAGCTTTTGATTTGACTATTCGGCCTATTGAGGTATCATCCATTAAATTCACCTCTTACACTAATGTCAAGATTTCGGGTTCGCCTTTTGTTATGACTATCGTGTTTTCATAGTGTGCAGAAGCACTTCCATCAACTGTTACAACTGTCCAATTATTTTCTTTTATCTTTACATTATACTTACCTTCGTTGACCATAGGTTCGATTGCCAGGGTCATCCCGTACCTCAACTTTGGCCCCCTTCCAGGAGGACCATAGTTGGGTATCTGAGGATCTTCATGCATTTTCTTGCCTATTCCATGTCCCACATATTCCCTAACAACCGAAAACCCATTTTTCTCAACGTATGATTGTATAGCATTTGATATATCAGATAACCTGTGCTGTTCAGTTGCCATCTTTATGCCTTCAAAGAAACTTTGCTTTGTGACATCTATCAACTTTTGAAGATTATCACTGATTTTCCCGACAGCAAAAGTCCTCGCTGCATCACCATTAAATCCACGGTAAATTGCACCAGTATCTATACTTATAATATCGCCTTCCTTAAGCTTTCTTAAACCTGGTATTCCGTGAACAACTTCGTCATTAATTGATGCGCATATTGTCGCAGGAAATCCATAAAGACCTTTAAAAGCCGGCTGGCAATCCTTGCTTAGAATGTAGTCTTCAGCCATTTCATCCAATTCTTTCGTCGTTATCCCCGGCTTAATATACTTTTCCAGCAAATTCAGAACTTCTCCTGTGACCTTACCAGCATATCGCATCAAAGCAATTTCACTATCTGATTTAATGTATATCATTAAACTTCGTCTCCTATTAATGCCTGTATTTCCTCATAAACTTCATTAACAGGTTTATTTCCATTGATATTCCTTATTAAGTTTAATTTGCCGTAGTATTCAACAAGTGGTTTTGTTTCATCTTCATACACTTCTAATCGCTTTAAAACAGAATCGATGTTATCGTCCGTCCTTTGTATCAGTTTTTCACCGCAGTTATCACAAATCCCCTCAACTTTAGGCGGTTTTGTAAAAATGTGATATGTGGCACCACAAGATGGACAAACTCTCCTGCCACTTAGCCTTTTTACCAATTCATCTCTATCAACAACAATATTCAGCACATGATCAATTTTTAGGTTCTTTTCGCCTAAGTATCTATTAAGAGCTTCTGCTTGAGAGACATTTCTTGGATATCCATCAAGTAGAAAGCCATCCTTGCAGTCGTCTTTTGATAATCTATCTTCGACTATCCTGTTTGTCACATCATCTGGCACCAATAGTCCCTTATCAATGTACTGTTTCGCTAATTTGCCAAGTTCTGTGTTGTTCTTAATGTTGTACCTAAAGATATCGCCAGTTGAAATATGAGGTATTTTATAATCCCTAGTTATACTTTCCGCCTGTGTTCCTTTTCCAGCTCCAGGTGGTCCTAATAATATGATTCTCATATATTCTCCCCCTGACTATCTTAAGAATCCCTGGTAGTTACGCATTATGAGCTGTCCTTCTATCTGCTTCATTGTTTCTAACGCCACACCAACAGCAATCAGCAATGCCGTACCGCCAAAGTACAACTGTAAACCAGTCGCGTTCATCATTATTACAGGAAGCACTGCAACTAATGCTAAGAATATTGATCCCACAAATGTTACTCTGTTCATTACTCTTGTAATAAAATCCGTTGTCGGTTTTCCAGGTCTAATTCCCGGAATAAAACCACCATATTTTTTCATGTTGTCAGAAATCTCAATAGGATTAAATATTATCGCAGTGTAGAAGTAGGTAAAGAAAATTATAAGGAGAACATTTAAAATATTATATATCCAACCATTCGTTCCAAGCCATTTTTCTGTAAAAGCGTAAAATGCTGATTTCGGGAAAAACGTAGCTATCTGCTGGGGAAATTGCAGAAGTGATAGCGCAAATATTAGAGGAATTACACCAGCCATGTTTATTCTTATCGGTATGTGTGTTGATTGTCCTCCGTATACTTTACGACCTACTACTCTCTTTGCATATTGGACAGGTATTCTCCTTTGCCCTTCAGACATCAAAATGATTGAAACAACCATCACAAGTATAACGATCAAAAAGGCTATTGCACCAAATATATTTGCAGTTCCCGCACCAACGTATTGCACAGTAGTGTATACCATATTTGGTATTCTGGCCAAAATACCAGCGAAGATTATTAGTGAGCTGCCATTACCAACACCATTTTCTGTTATTCTCTCACCAAGCCACATCAAGAATGATGTACCTGCTGTCAATGTCAATACGATAATCGTCAAGTTTAAGAAATTAGGTTGAATAACCGCACTTCTAAGTCCTATAGTCATACCTATAGCCTGAATTAATGCCAATACAACTGTCATATAACGAGTGTATTGAGCAATCTTCTTTCTGCCTTCTTCGCCTTCCTTCGCCATTTGCTCCAATGAAGGTATCGCTATAGTCAATAGCTGCATAATGATTGACGCATTGATGTAAGGAATAATACTCATGGCGAATATTGTAAAATCACGAAATGCACCGCCTGAAATTATATCAAAAAACCCGAAAAGCGTTCCTTGTCCAAGTATGTTTTTGATTTGATTTGGATCAATACCAGGAACTGGTATATGTGATCCAAGTCTAAAAACCAAAAGCATTAAAACCGTGTATATTATCTTCTTTCTAATGTCTGCAACTTTCCAAGCATTGACAAGGCTGTTTAGCATTTATATCACCTCTGCCTTTCCCCCTATTGATTCTATCTTATCTATAGCAGATTTGCTGAACTTGTGTGCTTTTACAGTTAATTTTTTACTGAGATCGCCCGAACCCAAAATCTTGACACCATCTTTGACTTTTTTGATAATTCCTCTCTCGATTAAGAGTTCTGGAGTTACAACAGTTCCATCTTCAAAATTGTCAAGCAGGCTTAAGTTGACAATAGCGTATTCCTTTTTAAATATGTTAGTAAACCCTCTTTTAGGTAAACGCCTTGTCAAAGGCATCTGTCCACCTTCAAAGCCTGGTCTAATATTTCCACCACTTCTTGCCTTTTGGCCTTTATGTCCACGACCCGATGTTTTTCCTAAACCTGAACCTATGCCTCTACCAACTCTTTTTCTTTCCTTTCTTGAACCTTCTGCAGGTTTTAAATCATGAAGTCTCAACGTCTACACCTCCTATTCATTTACTTCTTCAACTTTCACCAGATGTCTAACCTTGTTTATCATTCCTCTTACTTGTGGTATATCATCTAAAACAGAGCTACTGCCTATTTTCCCTAATTTCAAAGCTCTAACTGTATCTATTTGTGACTTCTGACGTCCTATTGTACTTCTAACTAATGTCACTTTTAATTTTGCCATTTCAATCCTCCTATCCAAGCAATTGCTCAACAGGAATTCCGCGCAATTTAGCAACTTCTTCAGCAGTTTTTAATGATTTCAAACCTTCAATTGTAGCATATACCATGTTTGTAGAGTTGGCTGAGCCCAAAGATTTTGTCAAAATATCTTTAATGCCTGCTGACTCAAGAACTGCACGCACAGGTCCACCGGCTATAACTCCTGTACCTTCCTTTGCTGGCTTTAACAAAACCTTTCCTGCTCCAAAAACTCCGACAGCATCATGTGGAATTGTTGTGCCTACTATAGGAACTTTGATCAGGTGTTTCTTTGCATCCTCTACAGCTTTTCTGATTGCTTCAGGAATTTCTGCAGATTTTCCAGTTCCTACTCCTACATACCCTTTATCAGGATCTCCAACAACTACCGTTGCGCTAAATCTAAAATTTCTTCCACCTTTGACGACTTTAGCAACACGATTTAAACTTACAACTCTCTCTTTTAAGTCAAGATTCGATATATCAATACGAGCCATGATTTCCCTCCTTATTAAAAATTCAAACCGCCTTCTCTTGCAGCGTCTGCTAACTCTCTAACAACACCATGATACACATATCCGCCGCGATCAAAAACAACATCTTTTATTCCTTTTTCAAGCGCCTTTTTAGCAATCAGCTTTCCTACTAATTTTGCTGACTCTTTATTAGCACCCTTTGCAACGCTCTTAAGCTCGGGGTCTAATGTGGATGCATGGGCCAATGTAACTCCATTTACATCATCAATTAATTGTGCATATATATGGCTTAAACTTTTGTACACGCTAAGTCTAGGTCTTTCACTCGTTCCCGATATTTTCTTTCTGACTCTAAGATGACGTCTTTTACGTGTCATTTGCCTATCAATTTTTGATATCATTTTATCACCCCTTACTTCTTACCTGTTTTGCCTTCTTTAAGCCTTACATATTCGCCAACATACCTTATGCCTTTTCCTTTGTATGCATCTGGCTGTCTTACCTTTCTTATGTTTGCAGCCACTTCACCAACTCTTTGTTTATCAATGCCTTTTACCGTTATCTTATTTGTTCCATCAACAACGAACTCTATGCCTGGCTCTTCTTCAATTTCCACAGGATGTGAGTATCCAACAGTTAAGACTATCTTTTTCCCTTGCTTTGCAACACGATAACCTACTCCGACGATCTCGAGGCTTTTCTCATAACCTGTGCTAACGCCTTTTACCATGTTCTGAATCAATGCTCTTGTCGTACCATGCATAGCTCTTGCTTCTTTGTCATCGCTGCTTCTCGTTACTATTACTTTATTATCTTCGACAGCTATATTAACCAAATTCGGAAAATCTCTTTCAAGAGTACCTTTCGGTCCTTTCACCACAACGTGATTGTTGTTTACTGTAACTGTTACATCTTTCGGTATTTCAACTGGTTGTTTTCCTATTCTAGACACGCTTTACACCTCCTATTTAGAATTACCAGATATAGCAGAGAACTTCTCCTCCGACACCCTCTTTTTTAGCTTCTTTATCTGTCATTATGCCTTTTGATGTTGATATTATAGCCATACCAAGACCACCTAAGACTCTTGGAATTTCATTGCTTTTTGCATAAACTCTTAAACCCGGTTTGCTTATCCTTTTAAGCCCTGATATTACTCTTTCTTTATTTGGTCCGTATTTAAGTGTAATCTTTAATATACCTTGTTTACCATCATCTATTTCCTCAACTGCTTTAATGAACCCTTCGCGAAGCATTATCATTGCTATCGCTCTTTTTGTGTTTGATGCTGGTATTTCAACTGTTTCATGTCTGACTGTGTTTGCATTCCTTATACGTGTAAGCATATCTGCGATTGGATCTGTCATTTCAATACCTCCCCTCTTACCAGCTTGCCTTTTTTACGCCTGGAATAATGCCTTGATGAGCATATTCTCTAAAGCAAACACGGCATATTCCATATTTTCTTATATATGCATGTGGACGTCCACAAATTTTACACCTGTTGTAAGCTCTTGTACTAAATTTAGGGGTCTTTTTTTGCTTCAATATCAATGCCTTTCTGGCCATTTATATACCTCCTTTACTTAGCAAACGGCATTCCCATAAGCTCCAAGAGTGTTCTCGCTTCTTCATCATTCTTTGCTGTTGTCACAAAAATTATATCCATTCCTCTAACCTTATCAATCTTGTCATAATCTATCTCAGGGAATATAAGCTGCTCTTTTATTCCGAATGAGTAATTTCCTCTACCATCAAAAGATTTTGTAGGAAGTCCTCTGAAATCTCTAACTCTTGGCAGTGCTACATTAAACAGCTTATCTGCAAATTCATACATTCTTTCGCCTCTTAAAGTGACTTTAACACCTATTGGCATGCCTGCACGAATTTTAAAATTAGCTATTGACTTTTTCGCTCTTGTAACCACAGGCTTCTGTCCTGTTATTACAGCCAAATCATTTGAAGCTGCTTCAATCGCTTTAGGATTTTCTCTTGCTTCACCAAGTCCTATATTTAAAACTATCTTCTCCAATTTCGGCACTTGCATTATATTTTTGTAAGAATACTTCTCCATAAGAGCAGGTACTACTTCATTTACATATTTATCTCTAAGCCTTGCCATGATAAACCTCCTTTCACTTACAATGTCTCTCCACACTTTTTGCAGTATCTTATCTTCTCACCATCGGCAAGAATTTTAACACCATATCTGACTCCTTTGCCGCAATTATTGCAGTATAACATAACTTTAGATGCAAAGATAGGTGCTTCTTGATGTATTATTCCACCTTGATCCTGTGGACTTCTTGCTCTTTTATGCTTTGTTACTACATTTACACCTTCAACTAAAACCTTGCCTTCTTTTGGCAATGCTTTAAGAACTTTGCCTTTTTTCCCTTTATCTTTCCCAGATATTACTGTGACTATATCACCTGTTTTGACGTGAAGTTTTTTTCTCTCCAATTGTTACACCTCCTTATAGAACTTCCGGTGCAAGTGAAATTATCTTCATAAAGTCTTTTTCCCTTAATTCTCTGGCAACTGGTCCAAATATACGAGTTCCTCTTGGCTGCAAATCGTCTTTTATTATAACAGCAGCGTTGTCATCAAATCTTATATACGTACCATCTTTTCTGGCAATGCCTTTCTTTGTTCTAACTATGACAGCTTTTACTACATCGCCTTTTTTTACAACACCTCCGGGTGTTGCACTTTTGACAGAAGCAACTATTATATCACCTATATTAGAGAATTTTCTCGTTGAACCACCCATCAAATGTATACACATAATCTCTTTAGCACCAGTATTATCTGCAACTTTTAATATTGTTTGAGGCTGTATCATCTCAAATACCTCCTTTCAGTCATTCTGCCTTTTTAATTATCTCAACAAGCCTCCATCTTTTTTCTTTGCTTAAAGGCCTAGTTTCCATTATCTTAACTATATCTCCAATATTGCATTGATTGTTTTCATCGTGTGCCTTAAACTTCTTCGTACGTCTTACTATCTTGTTGTACAGTGGATGTCTTATTCTATCTTCTACAGCAACAACTATCGTCTTCTGCATTTTGTTGCTGACGACTTTTCCTATTCTAACTTTTCTCATGCCTCTTTCCAATTTAAATCCTCCTTTCTATGCATTCAACTTGCCAAGTTCTCTTTCTCTTAAGATCGTCTTTATTCTTGCTATAGACTTTCTGACATCTCTAACTCTCATAGGATTGTCTAATTGTCCAGTGGCAAGTTGAAACCTAAGGTTAAAAAGTTCTCCCTTTAAATCGGAAAGCTTCTGCAATAATTCTTCGTCTGTCAATTCTCTAATCTCTTTAGCCTTCATTCTCTTCACCACCCAATTCTTCACGTTTTACGAACTTCGTTTTTATAGGCAGTTTGTGCTTAGCTAATCTTAAAGCTTCCCTTGCAACATCTTCATTTACACCAGCTATCTCAAAAAGCACTCTTCCCGGCTTCACTACAGCTACCCAGTATTCAGGTGATCCCT
This sequence comes from Thermoanaerobacterium sp. PSU-2, assembly GCF_002102475.1. Lineage (NCBI taxonomy): Bacteria > Bacillati > Bacillota > Clostridia > Thermoanaerobacterales > Thermoanaerobacteraceae > Thermoanaerobacterium > Thermoanaerobacterium sp. PSU-2. The sequence goes on from NZ_MSQD01000022.1 coordinate 15,227, forward strand.
TGCCAGAACCCATACGTGTCTCTGCAGGTTTTTCTGTAACAGGTTTATCTGGGAAAATCTTTATCCAGACTTTTCCGCCTCTCTTTATATACCTTGTCATAGCAACCCTGGCAGCCTCTATTTGAACTGCTGTTATCCAGCCACCCTCAAGTGCTTGCAAACCGTAATCTCCATAGGTTACTGTATTTCCTCTTGTAGCGTTGCCTTTTATCCTGCCTCTTTGCTGTTTCCTGTATTTTACTCTCTTAGGCATCAACATGGTTATTTGCCTCCTTCCGCTGTTACCTGTTTCTTCGGCTGTGGCAATATCTCTCCTTTGTTAATCCAAACTTTAACGCCGATCTTGCCATATGTTGTATTTGCTTCCGCAAATCCATAATCAATGTTAGCTCTTAATGTCTGTAGTGGCACAACCCCTTCATGGTATCTTTCAGTACGAGCAATTTCAGCTCCAGCCAATCTTCCTGAACACGCAATCTTTATACCCTTAGCACCTTGTTTCATTGCTCTCGCTATAGATTGCTTCATTGCACGTCTGAATGAAATTCTTCTTTCTAATTGTGAAGCTATGTTTTCAGCCACTAGCTGTGCATCCAACTCTGGATTTTTTACCTCAACGATGTTTATGACGACTTTTTTATTCGTCATTTTTTCGATTTCTTGTCTCAATTCTTCTATACCTGCTCCGCCTTTTCCTATTACCATGCCAGGCTTTGCAGTATAAACATCAATCTTTATCCTATTAGCTGCTCTTTCTATTTCGATTTTCGGCACACCCGATGCATAAATTTTATTCTTTATATAGTCTCTTATCTTTATATCTTCAATCAAAAGATCGCTAAAATCTTTATCCTTTGCAAACCATTTTGCATACCAATCTTGTGAAACACCAACTCTTAAGCCACGAGGATTAATCTTTTGACCCATTTTATCCCTCCTTTATTTTTCATCAACTACTACTGTTATATGGCTCGTTCTTCTTCTCATCAGATTTGATCTACCCATCGCCCTTGGCATCATTCTCTTCATTATAGGACCTTGATCAGCAACAGCTTTAGCAACATAAAGGTTGTCTCTATCAAGTCCCAAGTTGTTTTCAGCGTTTGCAATAGCTGATTTTAAAACTTTTTCCACTATGCCTGCCGCCTTATTCGGAGTGAACTTTAATATCGCTAACGCTTCATTGACATCTTTACCGCGTATTAAATTCATAACAAGGCCTGCTTTTTGAGGTGAAATTCTTACATATTTTGCGACTGCTTTCGCTTCCACACTATTACCTCCTTTGCCTATTGTACTTTTGAAGACTTTTCAGTATCTGCATGGCCGTGGAACGTACGTGTTGGAGCAAATTCCCCTAACTTGTGACCGACCATATCCTCTGTTATATAGATAGGTACATGCTTTCTACCATCGTGTACTGCTATAGTATGACCAACCATCTGTGGGAATATAGTGGAACTCCTTGACCATGTCTTCAAAACCTTTTTTTCATTCTTCTTATTCATTTCTTCTATCTTTTTCAAGAGTTTTTCATCAACATAAGGGCCTTTTTTTAAGGATCTACTCAAAATCACAGCCTCCCTTCCCAACTAAGCTTTGCGACTTTTTACTATCATTTTATTAGTAGACTTGTTTTTCTTACGTGTCTTATATCCAAGAGCAGGTTTGCCCCATGGAGTCATTGGTCCCGGATGTCCTATAGGTGCCTTACCTTCACCACCGCCATGTGGATGATCAACAGGATTCATTACTGAACCTCTAACTGTAGGCCTTATACCTAACCATCTTGACCTACCAGCTTTACCAATCGTTACATTCTCATGATCTAAATTAGATACTTGTCCGATTGTAGCTCTACAATTGGATCTGATGCGCCTTACTTCTGAAGACGGCATTCTTACCTGCACATAATCTCCTTCTTTTGCTATCAATTGAGCCATAGCACCAGCTGCTCTGACCAACTGTCCACCTTTACCAGCTACTAACTCAATATTGTGAATAAACGTACCAACCGGAATACGGCTTAGTGGAAGCGCATTACCTACTTTAATATCAACATTTTCACCAGATTCTACTATGTCACCAACTTTTAAGCCATATGGTGCTATAATATATCTTTTTTCACCATCAAGATAGTGGATAAGAGCAATAAATGCTGATCTGTTTGGATCGTACTCTATAGAAGCTACTTTTCCTGGTACACCATCTTTATCTCTTTTAAAATCAATGATCCTGTATTTTCTTTTGTGACCGCCGCCACGATGGCGCACAGTTATCCTGCCGTATACATTGCGTCCACCTGTTTTGTTGAGACTGACTGTCAACGACTTTTCTGGTTTGTCTTTTGTAATTTCTTCAAATGTCAATACAGTCATTTGTCTCCTACCAGGTGATGTAGGATTGTATTTTTTTATACCCATTGTTTTCCCTCCTTAAATAGATCTCTTACGCTTGCAATCCTTCAAAGAATTCAATTCCTTTGCTGTTTGGTTTTAGCTTCACGATAGCCTTTTTGTAGCTATTAGTCCTGCCGACATTTCTACCTACTCTTTTTAACTTACCCATATAATTCATTGTATAGACTTTTTCAACATCGACGCCAAATAATTCTTCAACAGCTTGCTTTATCTGAATCTTATTCGCGTTTTTATCGACGATGAAGGTGTATTTTCTTTCATTCATTAGATTCATGCTTTTTTCGGTAATAACCGGTTTTAAGATTATATCTCTTGCATCCATCAAGCATACACCTCCTCAACTTTATTAACCGCATCCTTCGTAATTATAAATCTGTCGTATTTTAATACGTCGTATGTGTTCAAGCTATTTGCGAAAACAGCTTTTACATTTGGTATGTTCCTGGATGACAAAATAACATTTTCCTTGCCATCAGGAATGACAATAAGCGCATTCTTTACATCAAACTTTTTAAGCATCTCGGCAATTTTTTTAGTTTTTGGCTCATCTATATTAATATCATCAATGACTATTATCTCATTGTCTCTTACTTTTGAAGATAAAGCTGATTTTAATGCAAGCCTCTTAACCTTCTTTGGAATGTTGTAACTGTAATCTCTCGGTTTCGGCCCAAAAACAACACCACCTTTTACCCATTGTGGTGCTCTTATACTTCCTTGGCGAGCTCTACCAGTGCCTTTTTGTCTCCAAGGCTTAATACCGCCACCTCTAACTTCGCCACGTCTTTTTGTTGAATGAGTACCCTGTCTTTGGTTTGCCAAATAGTTTAAAACTGCTTCATGCATGACAGGTACATTTACTTCAACGCCAAATACATTGTCGCTCAATTCAATTTCACCAATTTGTTCTGCATTTATATTATAAACCGCTACCTTCGGCATCTATTTTCCTCCTTTCGTTATTTGCTCTTAACAGTGTCTCTTATCATAAGGAGCGAACCCTTGACTCCTGGCACTGAACCTTTAATAAGCAGCAAATTCTTTTCAGGATCTACTTTTACTACTTCTAAGTTTTGAATTGTAACTCTTTCATTTCCCATATGACCTGGCAGTTTTTTGCCTTTAAATGTCCTTGAAGGATCTGAACTAGCTCCCATCGAACCTGGTCTTCTATGGTATTTAGAACCATGGGCCATAGGTCCTCTGTTGGCATTGTACCTTTTTACTACACCTGCAAATCCTTTACCCTTTGATGTTCCAATCACATCGACTCTGTCGCCAACAGAAAAGATGTCAGCTTTTATTTCACTGCCAACTTCATAAGATGATATATCATCTAGCCTAAACTCTCTTAAATATTTTTTAAACGGCACATTTGCTTTTGCAAAATGTCCCTTTAAAGGCTTTATCAATCTTTTTTCTTTTACATCACCGAAACCAACTTGTATAGCATCATATCCATCATTTTCTTTAGTCTTCTTTTGAACGACTACACATGGACCTGCCTCTACAACTGTAACTGGTATCATTTCGTTTCCTACAAATATCTGTGTCATTCCATGTTTTTTGCCTAGTATTGCCTTTTTCATCTTCTACCCTCCTGAAATCATCGGACGCTTTCGCGTCATAATTTCCTAATTTTATAATTTTATCTCTATATCGACACCCGCTGGTAAATCCAATCTCATTAATGCATCTACAGTCTTAGGTGTTGGGCTTAATATATCAATAAGCCTCTTGTGTGTCCTTGTCTCAAACTGTTCCCTCGAATCTTTGTATTTATGTGGCGCTCTTAGTATCGTGATTACATCTCTTTCCGTCGGAAGTGGTATAGGTCCTGACACTTCTGCGCCTGTCCTCTTTGCCGTCTCAACAATCTTTTCAGCAGATTGATCTAACACCATATGATCAAAAGCTTTTAATCTTATGCGAATTTTCTGTTTGGGCATAATTATTCCCTCCTTCTATATAAGCAATCATTAATTCCATATACACTCATCCACGCGTTTTCAACTCTGTAAAAATCCGTCCAACTTTATTAGTTTACCTTAAAGAGCGCATTATTTCAAGTCTTGACAAAACAATAGTTATGTGCTAATAGCTTATGCTATTAGCACATTTTTCTTAAGCAAGAATCTTGGAAACAACACCGGCTCCTACTGTGTGTCCGCCTTCTCTTATAGCAAATTTTAGTCCTTCTTCCATCGCTATCGGTGTTATTAATTCTATTGTCATCGTTACGTGGTCTCCGGGCATTACCATCTCTACGCCCTCTGGTAATTCTATTACTCCTGTTACGTCTGTTGTCCTGAAGTAGAACTGTGGTCTGTATCCATTGAAGAATGGTGTGTGTCTTCCGCCTTCTTCTTTTGTTAACACGTATACTTGTCCTTCAAATTTCGTGTGCGGTTTTACTGACCCTGGTTTCGCTAAGACTTGTCCTCTTTCTACTTCGTCTCTTGTTACTCCTCTTAACAAT
>NZ_MSQD01000023.1 GCF_002102475.1 Thermoanaerobacterium sp. PSU-2
TTACATTAATTTTTTATTTTTTTTCTAATATTTGATCAGCGATGTTTTTAGGTACTTCTTCATAATGGCTAAATTGCATCGTATAAGTACCTCTTCCTTGAGTTTTCGAACGAAGGTCTGTAGCATATCCAAACATTTCAGCCAGTGGAACCATGCCTCTTATGACTTTCGCACCAGCTCTATCCATCATACCTTCAATTCTTCCACGCCTTGAGTTTATATCACCCATTACATCGCCCATATATTCCTCAGGAACAACGACTTCCACTTCCATTATAGGCTCTAAAAGAACAGCGCCACCCTTTTTCATACCTTCTTTGAAAGCCATTGAACCTGCTATCTTAAATGCCATATCAGATGAGTCGACTTCATGGTATGAACCGTCAACTAATGAAACTTTAACGTCAACAACTTCGTATCCTCCAAGGATGCCATTTTCCATTGCTTCCTGCACACCGGCATCTACTGAAGGAATGTATTCTTTTGGTATAACACCACCGACTATCTTATTTTCAAATTGATATCCTTGACCTCTCTCTAAAGGTTCCATTTCAAGCCATACATGACCATACTGACCACGTCCACCTGACTGCCTTATGAATTTTCCTTCTACGCGCACAGGTTTTGTTATGGTCTCTTTATAAGCAACTTGTGGTTTGCCGACGTTGCACTCTACATTAAATTCTCTCTTCATTCTGTCGACTATGATTTCCAAGTGCAACTCGCCCATACCGGCTATAATAGTCTGGCCTGTCTCTTGATCTGTGTACGTCTTAAATGTAGGATCTTCTTCAGCTAACTTTTGAAGAGCTACTGCCATTTTATCCTGAGCAGCTTTAGTTTTTGGCTCTATCGCAACTCTTATAACAGGTTCAGGGAACTCCATCGACTCTAATAGAATAGGCTGATTTTCATCGCACAATGTATCGCCTGTAGTTGTATCTTTCAGTCCAACTGCTGCAGCTATATCACCTGTATAAACTTTATCAATTTCCTTCCTGTGATTAGCGTGCATCTGAAGAATTCTTCCTATTCTCTCTTTCTTTCCTTTTGTGGAATTTAAAACATATGAACCTGCTTCCAAAGTTCCAGAATATACTCTGAAAAACGCAAGTTTTCCGACATAAGGATCAGCCATTATCTTAAAAGCAAGTGCTGAGAATGGTTCGTTGTCATCTGCCTTTCTCTCTATCTCCTCATCACTATTAAGCTTCATGCCTTTTACAGCAGGAATATCTATAGGAGATGGCAGATACCTTACGACAGCATCCAGCATCGGCTGAACACCTTTGTTCTTGTAAGAAGAACCGCAAGTTACACACACCAGCTCGTTGTTGATAGTTCCCTTTCTTAAAGCAGCGTGTATTTCCTCTTCTGTAATCTCTTCGCCTTCTAAGTATTTTTCCATCAAAACTTCATCTTGCTCTGAAACAGCTTCTAATAGCTTTTCTCTGTACTCTTCAGCTAAATCCTTTAAATCTGCAGGAATCTCGACTTCGTCTGATACTGTACCTAAATCATCTTCGTATATGATAGCACGCATCTTAATCAAGTCAATGATCCCAACAAACGTATCCTCTTTTCCAATAGGAAGCTGTATTGCTACAGGATTTGCGTTTAATCTTTCTTTCATCATTTTAATTACATTAAAAAAGTCCGCACCCATTATGTCCATCTTATTTACGTAAGCCAATCTTGGAACTCTGTATTTATCAGCCTGTCTCCAAACTGTCTCTGATTGTGGCTCAACGCCACCCTTTGCGCAAAAGACTGCAACTGCACCATCTAATACTCTTAAAGAGCGCTCTACCTCAACTGTAAAGTCCACGTGTCCCGGCGTATCTATTATATTTATCTTGTGATCTTTCCAATAGCATGTTGTAGCAGCAGAAGTTATCGTAATACCCCTTTCCTGCTCTTGCTCCATCCAGTCCATTGTAGCATTTCCCTCATGGACTTCACCTATTTTATGGACTTTTCCTGTATAAAACAGTATTCTTTCGGTAGTAGTAGTTTTGCCAGCATCTATATGCGCCATTATTCCAATATTCCTAACTTTATCTAAGCTGTAATCTCTAGGCATTTATATCCTCCTTTCCTGCCCATATAATACACACTACCATAACCATTATTACCATCTGTAATGTGCGAATGCTTTATTTGCTTCAGCCATTTTATGTGTATCTTCTCTTTTCTTTACGCTAGCACCTGTATTATTTGCAGCATCCATGATTTCGGCTGCTAATTTTTCAACCATTGTCCTTCCGCTTCTTTTTCTTGCAAAGTCAATGATCCATCTGATTCCAAGAGTTTGTCTCCTCTCAGGCCTTACCTCAACAGGTACTTGGTAAGTCGCACCGCCTACACGTCTCGGCTTTACTTCAAGAACAGGCATGACATTGTTCAATGCCTCTTCAAATACTTCTAATGGATCTCTACCAGTCTTTTCTCGTATTAAATCAAATGCACCGTAGCATATCTTCTGTGCTATGCCTCTCTTGCCACTGTACATTATCTTATTTATTAGCTTTGTCACTTTTTTGCTATTATATACTGGATCTGGTAGCACATCGCGTTTTGCTACATAGCCTTTTCTAGGCATTCACTATCCCTCCTATCATTTAGGTTTCTTAGCACCATATTGTGAGCGAGCTTGTTTCCTGTTTGCAACTCCAGCTGCATCAAGTGTTCCTCTTATAATTTTGTATCTAACACCAGGCAAGTCTTTTACCCTTCCACCTCTTATAAGTACTACAGAGTGCTCTTGAAGATTGTGGCCAATACCTGGTATATATGCTGTGACTTCTGTGTTATTGACAAGTCTTACCCTTGCTATTTTTCTTAAAGCAGAGTTAGGCTTCTTTGGTGTTGTAGTTTTAACAACAGTGCAAACGCCCCTCTTTTGAGGATTACCTTTTAATGCCGGGGATGCGGATTTATATTTAACTTTCTTTCTTCCTTCTCTTACTAATTGATTGATCGTCGGCATCATTCCACCTCCTTCCAATTTTTAGAAGATTTATCCCCTATTTAGGGGATAAATCTCATTGCTCTTACTTTAATTCAGCAGCAGTAGCTGCTCCAACATCAATGCCGCACATATCACCTAATTCACTCATTGTGTCTATATAAACTATTTCGATAGACTTTGAATTACAAGCATCAATGATTTTTTTAGTTACATGTTCTTCAGCATCCCGAGCAATATATACTTTAGCAGCTTTATCATTTGTAACAGCTTTAAATGTCTGCTTCGCTCCTATAACCATTTTAGAAGAACTGCTTTTACTTGAACTCATTAAGTTCTTCCTCCCTACATGGAAGTAGTTTTTAACACACTTAAATATTTTATCATTAAGGTCAATCTCTGTCAACAATAGATATTATTTTACATTCGCCTCTACATTATCACTTTCAGCGACATTTTCTTCACTTTCTGATTGACCCGCAGTCTTAACGACAATGTTTCTATACCTTGACAAACCCGTTCCTGCCGGAATCAGTTTACCAATTATGACATTTTCCTTAAGACCTATCAAAGGATCAACTTTTCCTTTTATAGCCGCATCAGTCAAAACTCTGGTTGTCTCCTGGAATGATGCAGCAGATAAGAATGAATCTGTAGCAAGTGCAGCTTTTGTAATTCCCAAAAGAGCTCTCGTCCCTGAAGCTGGCCTTAAGCCTTTCTCCACGGCTTTTCTGTTTTCTTCCTCAAAAGCAAACATGTCTACCAGTTCGCCAGGCATCATTGATGTATCTCCAGAATCTTCAATCTTAATCTTTCTCATCATTTGACGTATTATTACCTCAATGTGTTTGTCGTTTATTTCAACGCCTTGCAATCTATACACCTTTTGAACTTCCTGCAATAAATACGTCTGAACCGCAAATAATCCTTTTATCTTCAATATGTCATGCGGATTCACAGATCCTTCTGTAAGCTCGTCACCTGCTTCGATGTACTGTCCATCTTGAACTTTAAGCCTTGAACCGTAAGGTATAAGGTATGTCTTTGAAATATTATTTTCATTGTCTGTTATTACAACTTCTCTCTTCTTTTTGGTTTCATTTATCTTAACAATACCTGGTATCTCAGATATGACGGCTAATCCTTTTGGCTTTCTCGCTTCAAACAGCTCTTCAACCCTCGGTAAACCTTGTGTTATATCAGCACCAGCAACACCACCAGTATGGAAAGTCCTCATTGTAAGCTGTGTACCTGGTTCTCCTATAGCCTGCGCTGCAATTATACCGACAGCCTCGCCGATCTCAACTTGCGAACCGGTAGCCAAGTTCCTTCCATAGCACATCCTGCAGACGCCATGCTTTGATTTGCACGTCAAAAGCGATCTTATCTTAACCTTTTTGATGCCTAATTCTTCAATCTTCTCTGCATCTTCTTCGGAAATCATCGTATTTTTCTTTACTATTATTTGGCCTGTAGTAGGATCTTTTATGTCCTCCAATGATACTCTTCCGCTCAATCTATCTGCAAGCTTTTCTATTACTTCATTGCCTTCCTTAATCTCGGTTACATAAATTCCTTCATCTGTGCCGCAATCATCTTCCCTTATTATTACATCCTGGCTTACATCTACAAGCCTACGTGTTAAATAACCTGAATCGGCAGTTCTTAAAGCTGTATCAGCTAAGCCCTTTCTGGCACCATGAGTAGAAATAAAGAATTCCAACACATTGAGTCCTTCTCTGAAGTTAGACCTTATAGGAAGCTCAATTATCCTACCTGCAGGGTTTGCCATCAATCCTCTCATACCAGCTAACTGCTTTATCTGGTTTTTACTACCTCTTGCACCTGAATGAGCCATCATGAATATAGGATTGAATCTATCAAGATTAGCCATAAGAGCGTCACTTACTTTTTCTGTCGTCATGTTCCACGTTCTAATGACGCTTTCATACCTTTCTTCTTCTGAAATGAGACCGCGCCTAAACTGAGCATCTATTTTCTTAACTGCTTCGTCAGCTTCATTTAAAAGAGTCTTCTTTGCTTCAGGTATTACCATATCAGAAACGCTGACAGTCAATGCAGCTTTAGTAGAGTATTGATAGCCTAAAGCTTTTATCTTGTCTAAGGTTTCAGCAGTCTTTGTAGGCCCATGCACTCTGTACACCCTATCCAATATCTTGCCCAATTTCGACTTATCAACTAAAGTGGATACCTCCAGGTCAAACATAGTATCAGGATTTGTCCTGTCTACAAAGCCCAAATCTTGAGGAATAGCTGAATTGAATATAAGCTTTCCTATAGTTGTCTCGATGACTTTAGTCTTGATCTCGCCATTTACCTCTCTCTTCATTCTCACTTTTATCTTAGCATGAATGTTTATTTGACCTAATTGATATGCCATAAGAGCTTCTTCGTAATCTTTAAATAACCTACCTTCACCTAAGACGCCGTCTTCATCGCCTGTCAGATAGTAGCACCCTAAAACCATATCCTGAGTAGGCGTCATGACAGGCTTTCCATCCTGTGGCTTTAATATGTTGTTAGCAGCCAGCATTAAAAATCTCGCTTCTGCTTGCGCCTCTACAGTCAAAGGAACGTGGACTGCCATCTGGTCTCCATCAAAGTCAGCGTTGTAAGCCGTACATACCAAAGGATGAAGCTTTATAGCCCTGCCTTCTACTAAGACAGGTTCAAATGCCTGTATTCCTAAACGGTGTAGTGTAGGTGCTCTGTTTAAAAGAACTGGATGCTCTTTGATTACATCTTCTAATACATCCCAAACCTCTGGGCGGACCTTTTCCACCATTCTTTTAGCACTCTTTATATGTTGTGCTATTCCTTTGTCAACAAGCCTTTTCATCACAAAAGGCTTGAAAAGCTCAAGAGCCATCTCCTTAGGAAGACCGCACTGATAAAGCTTTAATTCCGGACCAACCACTATAACAGAACGGCCAGAATAGTCTACCCTCTTACCTAACAGGTTCTGCCTAAATCTTCCTTGCTTACCTTTTAACATATCAGACAAAGACTTCAGTGGTCTATTACCAGGGCCTGTAACTGGTCTTCCTCTTCTTCCATTATCAATAAGGGCATCAACGGCTTCCTGCAACATTCTCTTCTCGTTTCTGACTATGATGTCAGGAGCGCCTAAGTCAAGAAGTCTTTTTAATCTATTATTTCTATTTATGACCCTTCTATAAAGATCGTTCAAATCCGATGTTGCAAACCTTCCACCATCCAATTGAACCATTGGCCTTAAATCAGGTGGAATTACAGGTATGACGTCAAGTATCATCCATTCAGGCTTATTTCCTGAATCCAAAAATGCTTGCACAACTTCTAATCTTCTTATTGCTCTCACGCGCTTTTGACCTGTTGACTCCCTAATTTCAGCCTTTAACTCTTTTGACAACTTCTCAAGGTCAATCTCTTGTAAAAGCTCTTTTATTGATTCAGCACCCATGCCTGCTTTAAACTTGTTGCCGTATTTATCTAAATACTCTCTGTACTCTTTCTCGCTTAAAAGCTGCTTCTTAGAAAGGTTAGTCTCACCAGGATCTATTACAACGTAAGACGCAAAGTACAAAACTTTTTCAAGGGCTCTCGGCGACATGTCGAGTATCAATCCCATGCGGCTTGGTATACCCTTGAAATACCATATATGGGAAACAGGGGCAGCAAGTTCAATATGCCCCATTCTTTCACGTCTAACCTTCGACCTCGTGACTTCGACACCACATCTATCACATATAACACCTTTGTACCTTACTCTCTTGTACTTGCCGCAGTGGCATTCCCAGTCCTTCGTAGGTCCAAATATCTTTTCACAAAACAATCCTTCTCTTTCTGGCTTTAAAGTCCTGTAATTTATAGTCTCAGGTTTTTTCACTTCACCTCTCGACCATTCCCTTATCTTTTCAGGTGAAGCAAGTCCTATTTTCATCGAATCAAAATTTTTAAGCTCAAACAAGGAGTTTCGCTCCCTTCATAATAATTTTATAGATCATAATCATCATCAAAGCTGTCACTATCGCCAAAGTCTATATCGTTAGGTTCAAAGTTAAGATCGTCAAATGCATCCTTATCTTCATCAAAATCTTCGTTAAATTCTTCGCCATAATTTACTTCTGGTGGTGCATCTTCTCTGCCTTCAATATTAATGTTTATCGTATCTTCTGAGATGTCATCATCGTCGTCATCTTCAAATTCTTTCAGTGCTACTTCTTGATTATCCTCCGTCAACACTTTAACATCAAGGCAAAGACTTTGCAGCTCTTTGACAAGAACCTTAAATGACTCTGGAACACCTGGTTCTGGTATATTTTCACCTTTGACTATAGATTCGTATGTTTTCACACGTCCCGTTATATCATCAGACTTAACTGTAAGTATCTCTTGCAATGTGTGAGCAGCACCATATGCTTCAAGGGCCCATACTTCCATCTCACCAAATCTCTGACCACCAAACTGTGCTTTACCGCCAAGTGGCTGCTGTGTAACAAGAGAATATGGTCCTGTAGATCTGGCATGCATTTTATCGTCAACAAGATGATGCAACTTAAGCATGTACATATATCCAACAGTAACTGGATGATCAAAAGGTTCACCTGTTCTTCCATCGTAAAGTTGTATCTTTCCATCTGGCGAGAATCCCGCTTTTTCAAGCAGCTCTTGTATGTCTTCCTCATGTGCACCATCAAATACCGGTGTAGCCATGTACCACCCTAACGCTTTTGCTGCCAGTCCCAAGTGTACTTCCAAAACCTGACCGATATTCATACGGGAAGGAACGCCAAGAGGATTCAAACAAATCTGAAGTGGTGTGCCATCCGGTAAAAATGGCATATCCTCAACGGGAAGTATCCTTGAAACGACACCTTTGTTTCCGTGCCTACCTGCCATCTTATCGCCAACAGATATCTTTCTCTTCTGTGCGATAAAAACTCTCACCATCTCATTTACTCCTGGAGGCAGTTCATCACCATTTTCTCTCGTGTACACTTTAACATCTACAACTATACCGCCTTCACCATGTGGAACTCTTAAAGAAGTATCTCTGACTTCCCTTGCTTTCTCTCCAAATATGGCTCTTAATAGTCTTTCTTCTGCAGTGAGCTCTGTTTCACCTTTTGGAGTCACTTTTCCGACGAGAATGTCTCCAGCCGTAACCTCTGCACCGATGCGTATGATTCCCCTCTCGTCTAAATCCTTTAATGCTTCTTCGCCAACATTAGGAATATCCCTTGTTATTTCTTCAGGTCCTAATTTTGTGTCTCTGGCTTCTGATTCGTATTCCTCAATATGGATAGATGTAAGAGCATCTTCTTTTACAAGTTCTTCGCTAATTAAAATAGCATCTTCGTAATTGTAACCTTCCCAAGGCATAAATCCAACCAATACATTTCGTCCAAGTGCAATTTCACCCAACTCTGTAGAAGGTCCATCGCTTATAACCTGTCCTTTTTCAACGCGATCACCTTCATTTACTATTGGTCTACAATTTATGCAAGTCCCCTGGTTTGACCTCTTAAATTTAAGAAGTTCATACTCGTCTCGTCTTCCATCATCTGTTTTTATGACTATTTTATCTGCTGTAACTCTTTCTACTATTCCACTGTTTCTTGCAATATTTACAACACCTGAATCCCTGGCAGCTTTGTACTCAATGCCAGTTCCAACGATAGGCGCCTGCGGAACAAGAAGCGGAACAGCCTGTCTCTGCATGTTTGACCCCATTAGAGCCCTGTTTGCATCGTCATTTTCCAAAAAAGGAATCATTGCAGTAGCGACAGAAACCACCTGTTTCGGGGAAACATCCATAAAATCCACTTCTTCTCTGGGCACTGACAAAATGTCGTCTTTTGAACGAACTGTAACTCTCTCATTTATAAATCTATTTTCTTCATCAAGAGGCTCATCTGCTTGAGCGATCACATACTCATCTTCTACATCTGCAGTCATATACACAATCTCATTGAGAACCTTACCTGTCGATTTATCTACTTTTCTATAAGGAGCTTCAATAAACCCATACTCATTAATCCTTGCATATGTAGCAAGAGAACCTATAAGTCCTATGTTTGGTCCTTCAGGAGTTTCTATAGGACACATCCTGCTGTAATGCGTGTGGTGGACATCCCTAACTTCCATTCCGGCTCTTTCTCTGCTTAGTCCTCCAGGACCTAATGCGCTTAATCTTCTCTTGTGAGTCAGCTCTGCAAGGGGGTTTGTCTGATCCATAAACTGTGAAAGCTGTGAACTTCCAAAAAACTCCTTAATTGCAGCCACAACAGGCCTAATATTTATCAAGTTTTGAGCAGTAATTTCGCTGACATCCTGTATAGTCATTCTTTCCCTAACTACTCTTTCCATCCTTGATAGACCTATTCTAAACTGGTTTTGAAGTAATTCGCCAACTGATCTAAGTCTTCTATTCCCAAGGTGATCAATATCATCAACAAACCCAATGCCATAGGAAAGATTTAAATTGTAATTTACAGAAGCAATTATGTCATCTTTAGTGATATGTTTAGGTATTAATTCATCCAGTCGTCTTCTTATCTCATTTTTTATCTCATCTTCGCTTGAAAAATTATCCAGGATTTCCTTCAAGACAGTCAAATGAACTTTCTCTTTTATTTTAAGATCTGAAACATCAAAAGAAAGCGGATATTCATTAATATCAACAGTATTATTGCCAATTATCTTCACTGGTCTTCCTTCAACAAGCACTTCAACTTCATTTATGCCACAATCCTGGATTTTTTTAGCAGTCTCTCTCGATATTCTTTGTCCTTCCTCAACAATGATTTCACCCGTCAGTGGATTAACTATCTTTGTAGCAGCCTTTTGATTCGTTAACCTTGAACTTAGTGCAAGCTTTTTATTAAATTTATAACGACCAACATGCGCCAGATCGTATCTTTTTGGATCAAAGAATAAAGAGTACAACAAACTTTTAGCGCTTTCAACTGTAGGTGGCTCACCAGGCCTCAATCTTTTATATACCTCAAGCAAACCTTCTTCTTCAGATTTCGTAGTATCTTTATCAAGCGTTGCTTTTATCCTTTCATCTTCTCCAAAAAGTTCCAATATCTGTGCATCCGTCCCATAACCTAAAGCCCTTAGAAAAACGGTAATTGGAACTTTTCTGGTCCTATCAATTCTAACAGAAAAGATATCATTTGAATCTTCTTCATACTCCAGCCATGCACCTCTATTTGGTATAACAGTTGCAAAAAATAGCTTTTTCCCTAATTTATCAAACTGTTGTTCGTAATATACTCCTGGCGATCTCACCAACTGACTGACGATGACACGCTCTGCTCCATTTATTATGAAAGTGCCTTTGTCAGTCATTAAAGGAAAATCACCCATAAAAACCTCTGATTCCTTGATTTCACCGGTATCGCGATTAGTCAATCTTACCTTTACTTTCATAGGAGCCGCATAAGTAGTATCCCTATCTTTGCATTCTTCTACAGAGTACTTAGGATTGTCATCAAGCTTGTAGTCTAAAAATTCTAAAGACAAATTGCCGGTAAAACTCTCAATTGGAGAAATGTCTCGGAAAACTTCCCTTAAGCCTTCTTCCAAAAACCACTTATAGGAATTTTTTTGAACTTCGATCAAATTAGGCATATCCAAGACTTCTTCAATCCTTGCAAAGCTCATGCGCTTCTTGTAGCCGGCATCAACAGGATGTAACATCCACTTCACCCCTTATAAATTTAAAATAACCAAAAGAGAAAGCTTTTGGATAATATACAGAAAGACATAATTATTATTTACCAGAATACATACAAATATTCTATTATTTACATGTAATAAAAAATTTTCTTGTCGTCTTTTAATTTATGTAATAAATGACACTGTTAATGCAATATATAATATTACCACAATGGCAAAAGCATGTCAATAAGAGATATTCAATTAAAAGAAAAAAAGCACTCTTAACGAATGCTTTTTTCCCTAAAAATACACTTATTTTAATTATTTTATTTCTACTTTTGCTCCAACTTCTTCGAATTTTGCCTTTATTTGATTTGCTTCATCTTTGCTTACGCCTTCTTTAATTGGCTTTGGAGCACCTTCTACAAGGTCTTTTGCTTCTTTTAAGCCAAGATTTGTAACCTCTCTAACAACTTTTATTACCTTTATTTTTTCTGAACCTACATCTGACAATATAACATCAAATTCAGTCTTCTCCTCAGCAGGTGCTGCTGCTGCTCCTGCTGCAGGTGCTGCTGCTACAGCAACAGGTGCTGCTGCTGAAACTCCAAACTCTTCTTCCAAAGCTTTTACTAGATCAGCTAATTCCAAAACTGTCATACTTTTTATGGCTTCTAAGATTTCTTCCTTATTCATTACATATACCTCCATTTTTTTATTTTATTGTGTTATTGTGCTTCTTTTTTCTCTTTAACAGCATTTATAGCTATTACAAGACTTCTCAATGTACCAGACAATACGTACACAAGGTTGTTTATAGGCGCCTTCATGCTGCCAAGTGCTTTTGCGATAAGTTCTTCTTTCGACGGCAATTCGGACAGCGCTTTTATTTCATCTGGTCCTACTATCTTGCCATCCACAATACCTGCTTTTAATTCCAAGCCTTTACTGTTCTTCAAAAATTCCACCAGAATTTTAGCAGGTGTAACAGGGTCATCGTACCCGAAAGAAACTGATGTTGGTCCTTCTAAGTACTTTTTCAAATCAGTGTAACCCAGTTCCTGTGCCGCACGCCACATCAAAGTATTTTTGTATACTTTATATTCAGCGTTGGCTTCTTTAAACTTTCTCCTTAAAGCAGTATCGTCCTCAACTGTCAATCCACTGTAGCTGGTAAATATGACGGATTGTGCTCTTTCCAGTTTATCCTTAAACTCACTAACGACTTTTTCCTTAGCTTCCCTCGCTGTGCTCAAACTTACACCTCCCGTCTTAAATATTAAAAGGATCCACCGTAGACATGAGGATCCTTCTTTGCTTTATCAAAAACCTCGGTAGGATTTATGTGTTGCCACACCTACTGTCTACGGTAAGTTTTCAATTTTACTTTAAGAGTATATCACTATTATGGTTTTATGTCAACAGCTATTACACGATTCTTTGCGGATTAACCTTGATTCCAGGTCCCATCGTCGATGAGAGGACAACGCTTCTCAAATATTGTCCTTTTGCTGCTGCAGGTTTAGATCTTATTATAGCATCCATTATCGTCTTGAAATTCTCAACCAATTTCTCTTGTCCGAAAGAAACTTTTCCAATAGGTACATGGATTATTGAATTTTTGTCAACTCTGTACTCAATTTTACCAGCTTTCACGTCTTTTACTGCCTTCTCAATGTCAAATGTGACTGTACCAGCCTTTGGGTTTGGCATTAAGCCTTTTGGTCCTAAGACCTTACCAAGTCTACCTACTACACCCATCATGTCTGGTGTAGCTATAACAACATCGTAGTCAAACCAGTTTTCATTTTGAATTTTTGCGACTAATTCTTCAGCTCCAACATATTCAGCACCAGCAGCTTCAGCCTCTTTTGCTTTATCGCCTTTTGCAAAAACCAAAACTCGAACCGTCTTGCCTGTCCCGTGAGGAAGTATTACAGTTCCTCTGACCTGCTGATCTGCATGTCTTGGATCAACACCAAGCCTTACCGAAAGATCAACGGTCTCATCAAATTTTGCCTTTGCAGTCTTCAAAACCAAATCGACAGCTTCATTTGCATCATACAATCTTGTCTTATCTATTAATTTCACACTATCTAAATACTTCTTACCATGTTTCATGTTATTTTTTACCTCCTTGTGGTATTTTTCGGACACAAGTCCTCCCACTTAACAACTACTACTCAATTTCAATGCCCATGCTTCTTGCAGTACCAGCTATCATTCTCATAGCCGCCTCAATATCTGATGCATTTAAGTCTTTCATCTTCAGTTCTGCTATTTCTCTTACTTTATCCTTTGAAATCTTTGCGACTTTCTGCTTGTTAGGCTGTGGTGAACCACTTTCAATACCAGCAGCCTTCTTTAAAAGCACAGCCGCAGGTGGTGTCTTTGTGATGAATGAAAATGACCTATCTGCATATATGGTAATAACTACAGGAATGATCAAACCAGCTTGTTTTGCCGTCTTTTCATTAAACTCCTTGCAAAAACCCATTATATTGACACCATGTGGTCCAAGAGCTGTACCTACTGGTGGAGCTGGTGTAGCCTTTCCTGCAGGTAACTGTATCTTGACAACTGCAGCAACTTTTTTAGCCATGTTTACACCTCCTAATTCATGTCATCTATTGAATTTTTTGAATCTGGACAAAGTCAAATTCCACTGGGGTTTCTCTGCCAAACATCGAAATCAAAACTTTAGCCTTTTGTCTGTCAAGGTAAATCTCTTCAACAACACCGATGAAATTCTCAAGTGGTCCGGCAATAACCCTAACACTATCGCCTACTTTTATATCTACTGACGTCTGTATCTCCTTAATGCCTAAGCTTCTCACTTCCGCTTCAGTAAGTGGTACAGGTTTAGATCCAGGCCCAACAAAGCCAGTTACGCCTCTGGTATTTCTTACCACATACCATGATTCATCATTCATTACCATCTTCACCAGTACGTATCCTGGAAATACCTTTCTGTCAACAGACTTCTTTTTGCCGTCTTTTATCTCTACCACTTTTTCAGTCGGAACTACGACTTGATGTATTAAATTTTGAAGATTTCTATTTTCAACAGACTTTTCCAGATTCGCCTTAACCTTATTTTCATATCCGGAATAAGTATGGACTACATACCATTTAGCTGAATTTGTTTCAGACATCATCGATTTGGGGATAAACCCCATCCTCCTTTAACTTTTTATAATTAATTTCAGTAGATAGCTAAAGGCCGAGTCTGCAAGGAATATCAACAATGTAAATGCTATTACCACAACCAGTACAACTTCTGTATATGCAATCAAATTGTCTCTTGTTGGCCACGTAACTTTCTTCATCTCGGCTTTTATTTCCCTAAAAAACTTCCCGACTTTTCTCCTTTCATCGGCAGCCATCGAATCACATCCCTTTATAACTTGTATTTTACCTTGTCTCTTTATGCAATGTATGTTTTCTGCAGAACCTACAGTATTTCATAAGCTCTATCCTATCAGGATCGTTCTTCTTGTTTTTAGTAGTATTATAGTTTCTCTGCTTACATTCCGTGCAAGCTAATGTAATCTTAACCCGCAACAATTCCACCTCCCGGAATTTAAAACTACTTTTAAAACTTTATCATAAATATTAATTTATGTCAATCTAAATGTATAGACTCAAAAAAAGCCAGGTAAAATACCCAGCCCTTTTTATGACAGAATCTTGGAAACAACACCGGCTCCTACTGTGTGTCCGCCTTCTCTTATAGCAAATTTTAGTCCTTCTTCCATTGCTATCGGTGTTATTAATTCTATTGTCATCGTTACGTGGTCTCCGGGCATTACCATCTCTACGCCCTCTGGTAATTCTATTACTCCTGTTACGTCTGTCGTCCTGAAGTAGAACTGTGGTCTGTATCCGTTGAAGAATGGTGTGTGTCTTCCGCCTTCTTCTTTTGTTAACACGTATACTTGTCCTTCAAATTTCGTGTGCGGTTTTACTGACCCTGGTTTCGCTAAGACTTGTCCTCTTTCTACTTCGTCTCTTGTTACTCCTCTTAACAAC
>NZ_MSQD01000024.1 GCF_002102475.1 Thermoanaerobacterium sp. PSU-2
ATCAATAGGGATGGATGCAGTAGTAAGAGTTAAAGACGAAAGATTAAATATAGTTAAAGATGCTCTTGGTTTATTCAAGTGTCGAGAAGCAGATAAAGAATGGACTGTTAAGAAAGAAAGTAACAATTATATTAAAATAAAGGCCTGGGACGAAGACAATTTTCAAATGCCTAATTCCAACATAGAAGTAAGGTTTATAAAATTTATAGAGGAGATACATAGCTCAAGCAAAGTAGAAATAAAAGAATCATGGATAATAACTACCTCTAAAGTTACTTCAGTAGAAACCCTATGGAAAATAATACATAAAAGATAGGAAATTGAAAACAATGCTTTTCATCAATTAAAAACAGAATGGCATTTAAATCACTGTTTTCTGCACAGTCCTGAGGGCGTAGAAACTGTGTTAATGTTTATAATAATAGCATTTAATTTGATGCAATTATATTTCTTCAGGTGTATAAGAAATTTTAGAGAAAAGCATATGTTTCAAATAGATATTATTGAAGATATAAAAGATGAGATATTTATCATAGAAACTGGATGGAGTAATCCACTGTTTGTGAAGACATAATTTGAAACAAAACTGGAAATTCATTATTAAAATTCATGGGGTAAGGGGAAAGTGCAACTTTTTTAGCATCTAAACGGATTTACTATTACCATATATTCAACTAGATGTAAAATATAAAAATTCTTGTAAAGATAAATTTTTTGCTGGAATTTTGATGCGAAATCTCTGTAATTTCCTATCTATACTTGACAATATGTTGTATTTATTATAAAATAAAAAAGTCGCTGCTACAATTAGCAGATAATCATGGAGGGATACCCAAGTGGCTAAAGGGGGCAGACTGTAAATCTGTTGGCATTGCCTTCGATGGTTCGAATCCATCTCCCTCCACCATTGTGACCCATTAGCTCAGTCGGCAGAGCACCTGCCTTTTAAGCAGGGTGTCCCGCGTTCGAATCGCGGATGGGTCACCATTTTTATTTTTAAGAAGATATGGGATGAGAGGAGCTTTGAAGCTCCTTTATTTTATTTTTAGTGTTACAAATTTCACTATTTTACGATATAATTTATATATGATAAAGTTCGAGAGGAGTTTTAAAATGTTAATGAGAAAGTTGACTGAGGCTGAAGAAAACTTATTAAAAAAGTTCGTTACGAATTTATATGGGCCTGTTTATTTTATACATTCACTGCCAGAATTTATAATACCTCCTATTAATTCAAAAGTAAGCAGAAAAGACACCAGTTGGAGGCTAAACATATTAGAATCATTGACATCAGGAGATCTTGATATAAGTGATTTTTTAACGACACCAGATATTCCACTTGATGAGGCAATGCAGAAGGCAAAAGCTTTTCATGAAAAATGGGTGGAAAAGTTCGGCCATTCGTCTATAGCAGAGCAGAATTTGATGCACTTGTGTATAGAAGACACTTCAAGATTTTTGTCTGGCGATATAGAATTGATGAATAAAAGACCGTCTTACATAGAGTGGAGCCAGAGATATCAAAGACCGAATAGGGATAGATTTGTAATACCTCCGGAGCTTGAAAATTATCCGGAGTTAAAAGAGAAATTTATAAAAGTATGGAATGTATCTTTTGACGCATATGAGATGCTTATAAGTAAACTCACTGATTATTTGAAGTTAACTGTTGAGAAAAATAAACATGAAAGCGATAAAGCGTATATTGGAAGGATAAGTAAGATAGCTTTTGAGGATGCAAGATATGCTTTGCTGCTGTCTGCAAAGACCAGCTTTGCTGTGGCGTTAAATGCCCTTGATTTGCAAGATATAGTCAGAAAATTGCAATCCCATGGCACAAAAGAAGCAGAAATATTGGCAAGAAATATAATTGACGAAGCAGAAAAAATTGCACCAAGCATGATGAGGCATTTGAGCCCATCTAAATACCAATTGACTGTAAATAAAGAGATGGAATATTTAGTCAATGGGTATGATTTAGAGGATGTTTCCTTGGATTCAGATGTTGAGTTGATTGATTACACAGGCAAAAGCGGTGATATGACTTTTCTTGATATATTGACTATGCATATTATTTTCTCTTATACAGGGAAACCAGTGGAAAGCATTAAAAATTTGGTTATGAAGTTGGGAAAGGAAGAGAAAGCAAACATTGTGAAATTAGCTTCTTCTAAGATAGATCAGTTTGATCATCTTATAGAGCCTTTTAGATCTGTAAGGTACAAATTTCAGTTAAGATTAAGTGAAGCTGCGTGGCATCAACTATTGAGGCATAGGATGATTAATTTTAATACTTATAAGCCAACTATAGAGAACGGGTATACAGTGCCTCCAAATATTGAAAAAGCTGGGTGTACAGATGTATTAAAGAGGGCGATTGATGAAGCTGAAAAATTATATTTGGAGCTACACGAAAAATTACCAGAAACAAGCTCATATGTGGTTACAAATGCTCATAGGCGGATTGTTTTGATGGATACAGATTTGTGGGCTTTTGATCACTATGCTAATTTAAGATGCACGCCGGAGGCTCAATGGGATATAAGGAACATTTCATTTAAAATGCTTGATTTAATAAAAGAAGTTACACCGGAAGTGGTAGAATTTCTGGCGCGAAGAAAACAGTCGTGAGGTGATTAAATGGAGACCGAATACAAAGCAATTAGTTTGCCTAAGTTAAATAATTTAAAACCTTCTTTGGAGTCGACGGCTTTGAAACTTATGGAGGAGGCAGGAGAGCTGGCACAAGCTATAGGAAAGTTTAGGGGTCTTAATGGGGAAAGAGTAAAAATGTCAAACAAGGATGTGGCTGAGAAAATATCTGAAGAACTTTTGGATGTGGCACAAGTGGCAGTATCGATGATGTTTGTTTTAGAAGACCAGTACAACATAAACATAGATGAGAAGCTTAAAGAACACATTGAAAAATTGAAGAAAAAAGGATATATAAAGTAATATTATACGGCAATGCCGTATATTTTTTTTTCATGTGCACATATTAAATTTGAACGATCATGAAAGGAGGAATCAAGTTGCAACAAATTTCCAGCAAAGAGTTGATGTACATTGATGATGTGCTTTCGCTTCAAGAACACATGGTTAAATGCTTAAATGACAGCGCTTCAAGGCTTAAAGATCAACAGTTAAAGGCATTGTGTCAAAATTTGGCCGACAGATGTCAAAATAGTTTTAATTCTATAGCAAGAAATTTAGGATAAGGAGGGATACATATGATGGGTAATACAGGCATGACGGATAAAGATATAATGATGGGCGTCTTAGGAGATTACAAACTTGCCATAGAGGTGCTTTCACATGCTGCGACAGAAGCAGCCAATGAAAACCTCAAGAGGGATTTTATCAATGCATTAAATTCTACGTTTGAAGAACAAAAGCAAGTGTGGAACGCCATAAGCCAGAGAGGCTGGTATTCAGTAAAACCAGCACAGATGCAAGACATACAAGAAGCAAAAAATAAATTTAGACAACCAGCGGGTGTTATGTAAAAAGAAAAAAATGTGGTACAATAATGGAAGTAGTGAAATACTACTTCCATTATTGTATTGTTTAAAGGAGTGATTATTGTATGTACGATCTGATTATACTGGGTGGTGGCCCAGCGGGACTTGCAGCAGGTCTCTATGCTTGCAGATCTAAATTAGATACTGTAATGATAGAGCAAATGTATGTGGGAGGGCAGATAGTGACCACATACGAAATAGAGAATTACCCGGGATTTGACGGAATTAGCGGTCCTGATCTTATAAACAAAATGGAATCACAAGCAAAAAGATATGGACTGCAGATTTACAATGAGGAAGTCGTCGGGTTAGACATCACAGGCAGCGTAAAAAAAGTCACCACCAACAAGAAGACTTATGAGGCAAAAGCGATTATAATAGCAACAGGTGCTACACCTAAAGAGTTAGGATTTGATAAAGAGAGAAAATTCAGAGGCTCAGGTGTTTCATATTGTGCTACATGTGATGGGGCATTTTATAAGGATCAAGTGGTTGCCGTTGTAGGTGGTGGCGATACTGCAATGGAGGATTCAAACTACCTTACAAAATTTGCCAAGAAGGTATATGTAATTCACAGGAGAGATAAATTAAGGGCTTCTAAGACTCTTCAAGATAGAGCTTTTGCAAATCCTAAGATAGAATTTATCTGGGACACTGTTGTAAAAGACATACAAGGAGAATATGGTGTCGAAGGATTAGTCTTAAAAAATGTGAAGACGAATGAAGAAACCACACTAAAAGTTGATGGTGTATTTATAGCTATAGGATTAAGCCCAAATTCAGAATTAGTAAAAGGTATTGTTGATACAGATGAGTATGGTTACATAATAACCGATGAAGATATGAAGACGAATATTCCAGGTGTTTTTGCTGCAGGAGATGTTAGGAAAAAGACATTGAGGCAGGTAGTGACAGCAACGGCAGATGGTGCTATTGCTGCTTATGTAGCTGAAAAGTATATAGATAGCCTTTAAAAAAAGCCATCCATTAATGGATGGCTTTTTCTATTCTTGACTGTCGTCTTCTTTTTTATCGTCTTTCTTTTCACTTTCTTTGGTTTCATCGTTATCGCTTTGCGTTTTGGTGTCGTTGCTGATTTCAGACTCTTTCAAGGTAGGTATTATTATTCTCTGTCCAGGGTATATGAGGGAAGGATTTTGAATGTCAGGGTTAGCTCTTAATATTGCATCGACTGTAGTATTGAATCTTGCAGCAATATTGTAAAGTGTATCGCCAGGCTTTACAACGTACACCATTCTGCCTTCTTTATGATGTTCAAACGGTGGATTATAAGGCATAGTAGGAGATGTCTTGGATGGACACGGTATGACGACAGTCTGACCTGGATAAATCATATTAGGGTCCATAAAATAGTTGACTCTTAATATTTCATCAAGAGAAACGCCGAATTTGTTTGCTATGCTCCATAATGTGTCGCCAGGCTGAACGATGTAATTTGTTGGACATGGCATGTTGTACATTGGCGCTGCCGGTATGTTGTGCATTTCACCGAATGATCCCGTATAAGTGTTATAAGCATAAGACGTTTCAGGTGCTGACTGCATAGGAATGTTTCCATTTGGTATAAAAAGCATTTGTCCTGGATAAATTGTGTATGGGTAAAGTATGTTATTTACATATATAATCGATTCATAAGGAACGCCAAATTTCTGGCCTATTAGATAAATTGTATTTCCAGGCATGACCGTATAATAGACTCCGGTAACTGGCACTATCAATGTTTGGCCAGGATATATAAGCGATGGATTGACGATGTTGTTTCTCGAAATAATGGCTTCTACAGAAGTATTAAACTTTTTTGCAATTGAGAATAAAGTATCTCCGGACTTTACGACATACGTAAATTCCAATGTAACCATATTTATACTCCTCCTTTCCCTATTCATAATATGTATTTTGAAGTTTATGGTGACATAGTTGCACCTATATTTGAATATTTTATAATGTGGCTTTTTAATAAAAGTGGAGGAGAAATTCAGATGAAACGGTATAGATATTTTTTCTTTATCGTCATAGCTTTAATGTTTATTGCTCTATTGAGTTTTTTAAGCAAAACTGTTGAGACAGTAAATCAAATTCCTTTGATGAATAAGATCGTTATAATCGATGCTGGTCACGGAGGAAGTGATCCGGGTAAGCCCGGCAAATATGGAGAAGACGAAGATAAACTAAACCTTAAAATAGCGTCAAAGCTTAAAGACTTAATAGAAGAAAGCGGTGGGATAACGCTTATGACGAGAGAAGATGATACATTGTCGGATAAGGACATAATGAAGGATTTAAAAAATAGAGTACATGCTGGCAATGATGTAAAAGGCGATATTATGTTAAGTATTCATCTAAATAGTTTTCCCGATCCAAGGTATAAAGGGGCGCAGGTCTTTTATCAAAAAAATTCAAAAGAAGGCAAACTTCTGGCGGAACTGATACAAGATGAGCTTAGAAAGACGTTAGATCCCAACAATGACCGAATGGCCAAAGAGACAAGTACATTTTATATTTTGAGGCATGCAAAAATGCCTGCTGTGATAATAGAGTGTGGTTTTATGTCTAACCCTGAGGAAGAGAGGCTTTTAAATGATGAAAACTATCAATATAAGATTGCATGGGCCATATACAAAGGTGTAAATAGATATTTTAAAGAAAAATCTTGAGTCCTTGTTTAAGGGATCTTTTTTTTGTATACTTAAAGTAAAGAAATCATATAAATTGGGCAAAATATTTATGTATTACATTTATTTGAAACGATGGAGGAATTATGGAGATCATAAATAAAATTATTGATAACGTAAATAAAGTTATAGTAGGCAAAGCTGAAGAAGTAAAGCTTGTCCTTATAGCGCTCTTATCTGGTGGACATGTTCTTATAGAGGATGTTCCTGGAGTTGGGAAGACATCATTAGTAAAGGCATTGGCTAAATCCATAAGTGCGGATTTTAAGAGGATTCAATTTACGCCGGATTTATTGCCGTCAGATGTTATTGGAGTTTCTATATATAATCCTGAAAAAGGTGTCTTTGAATTTAAACAAGGACCTATAATGAGCCAAATTCTTCTGGCAGACGAAATAAACAGAACATCTCCCAAGACGCAATCAAGTCTTTTAGAAGCTATGGAAGAAAGGCAGATTACTGTTGACGGAAATACTTACCATTTACCTCGGCCATTTATGGTAATCGCCACGCAAAATCCGATTGAGTACGATGGGACATACAGATTACCAGAAGCACAGTTAGACAGATTTATGATTAGAATAAGCTTAGGGTATCCAGATATGAAGCACGAAATAAACATGCTTAAGATGTTTGAAGCTTTAGATCCACTGGAAGATTTGAAATCAGTAGTATCAATTAGAGAGATTTTGAAGATGCAAGATGAAGTAAAATCTGTATATGTTGATGACAACATATTGATTTATATTATAGACATAGTAAACAAGACGAGAAATTCAGATATGGTACTTTTAGGTGCAAGTCCGAGAGCGGCTTTAAATTTGATGAAGGCAGCCCAAGCAAAGGCGTTTATAGAAGGGCGCACTTACGTATTGCCTGATGATGTAAAATATTTATGTGTGCCAGTTTTGTCTCACAGGATAATATTAAAAAACGAGATGAGATTTAATAACATAGATGAAAAAAGCGTCATAAAAGACATTTTAAATACGGCTAAAGTTCCGGTGGTAAAAAAGTATGCGTAATTTCATTTTATTATTGTCATTTACCATTATTTCTTTTCTTTTTGCGATTTTTACCAGCGGTGAAATACTGTATTATATTTTCTTTGTAAATGTGGCTTTGTTGTCGCTAAGTTTTTTATATGCCGCGATAGCCATTTTATCAATATCAATAGAAATCGATATTGACAGTACTGAAATCAATGTTGACGATAAAATCAAGTACAGTATTAAGATCAAAAATAAATTTTTTTTGCCGCTGGCATTTGTATCAATTGATGAAAATAATAGAAAATTTTTTCCTATTGCTACAAATTTGAATTCATTTCAGAAAAAAGTTATTAAAAGAAACGTTTTGTTTAAAAAAAGAGGGATATATACTGTTGGCCCGATTGTAATAAAAGTAAAGGATCCTTTCGGCATATTTCAAATGAAGAAGACGGTCAATAGACAATATAATATAGTGGTGTATCCTAAGGTATACGATACCCCCTTTGATTTACCCTTAGCTTCAGATGTGGGTGGATTTGCAAGCCGGGCTAAGCAGTTTGAAGACTACACAAATTTGGCGAATTTAAGAGAATATGTGGATGGAGATAGTCTTAAAAAGATTCATTGGCGAATATCAGCAAAATTACAAAAATTATATGTAAAAGAGTACCAATACACAGCTTTAAGTGAAGTTAATATTTTGTGGGATTTATACAAAAATCACTATAAGGCAGATGACGGAAATATAGATGAGATGACGGCAGAGTGTGTGCTTTCACTGGCAAAATATTGTCTTACAAACGGGATCCCTGTACGACTTGTTGATTATGAGACGAATAAGCCGTTAGCACAGTGTAGCAGAGTAAAGGATTTTAGTATAATTAAATTTTGGACTTTAAAATTATTTCCTATTTATGAAATAGATTTTGACAGAAAATTGCTTGAGTACGTAAGTGGACTTCCGCGAGATTTTACGATGGCTATTGTTACTCCATCTATCGATGAAAAATTATTGGCGGCTTTGTCTCAAATCAATATTAATCAAAACATCGCAATCTTTTATACCAACAAAGATAGATTGGATGAAAAAACGAAAAATAGACTGGGAAATTCAGGGATAAAAATAACATCTTGGAGAGATATGTATGAAAGTGTACACATGGAAGTTCAACATAATTGAGTATATTATGACGTCTTTGTTGACAGTAATTCTGTCTCTCTCGGTATTTGTTGGTTTGAATTTTAAAGTGGACATTGTAGAAGTAGTTTCTTTGACTTTGGCGTTTGTGGCGCTTTTGACTATTTTCTTAAAAAGACCTCAGCTTGTAGTCACTTTTTTGTCTACTTTTATATTAGTTGATTTGTATTATTTTTACATGAGAAAAGATGTGCTTACAAAAGTCGTATTAGAAATTGATAAATACGTCAATTGGCTTTATATATACATGAGTGAGTCAAGCTGGCCTGAAGGATTTAATCAGTTGACAAACAGATACTTTTTTACAACAGTCTTATTGAGTGTTTTTTTGATTTCGCTTGTTATTACTTTTTTAAACAGGATTTTAAAAAGTTATTTTTTGACTATGCTGTTTGGCATATTTGTATTAGTTTTTCAGTGGTACAATTACGTAGACAAAGCATACGCTTTTTTAGTATTCTATGTAGCAGCAAGTTTTATAAACATGTCAGTAATCAACTATCAAAAAGCGGGAAATGGAAAGGCTTCTATCGCAAGCCTTTTGGCTATTGCAATTTTATTTTCATCTATAAGCACGGTTATAGCATACACAGTGCCGAAAAATTTCCACCCTGTTGTGTGGCAAACATTAAATGATAAATTTTACGATGCATTTCCATTTACAAAGACATGGAGAAATGGAATAGGGAGTACAAGTGGTGCAAATAGCTTTACAACAGATTTTAGTTCATTTTCTCAAAACTTAGGCGGACCGGAAACTGTAAGCGATCAGGTGGTAATGAGGGTAAAAGCTGATGAGAGTCTGTACTTAAGAGGCGAAGTGTTTGATACGTATGAAAACAATAAATGGACTAATTCAGTAGTTCAGCACAGTTTTGGGAGGGATAATTACTTCCAACCGGAATTTGATAAAAATATTAAATACACGATAAAAAGCGTGGAGATTTTCCCTGTTGCAATGAATACGAATATTATTTTTTCGCCTTGGCAGCCTTACCATGTAAATATCAGCAATATATACGATAGAAGTACGTTAGCCATGACGACAGCAGGTAGACATGTGAAAAGCGGGTACACAGTACAGTATTACAAGACGGAAATAAGTGCAAGCTTTCTGGAGAAGGACAAGGTAGTAAATAGCAGTGACATGAGCATGTACCTGCAGTATCCTTCTAATCTTCCAGAGAGGGTGAAAGAGCTTGCATTAAACATCACAAAGGATAAGAAAACCGATTATGACAAAGTAAAGGCTATCGAGCAGTACCTGAGAAATACTTATAAATACAATCTGGATGTACCTGATACACCACAGGGAAGAGATTTTGTTGATTACTTCCTTTTTGACTTAAAACAAGGATATTGCACATACTTTGCAACATCAATGGTTATAATGCTTAGGACAATAGGGATACCAGCCAGATATGTTGTGGGATTTAAGATGCCTTCACAACCTGTATTAGGCAGTGAATATGACATAAAAGAATCTTATGCACATGCATGGGTGGAGGTACCTTTTCAAAATAGCGGATGGGTGACATTTGAGCCGACGGCAATTTATCAAGAAACTTATGCAGGTGCATCTTCAGTTAATAATAGCGATGTGTCAACAGTACAGCAAAATAATGATAGTAGCACTGCTCCTATTACCAAGTCAAATGCCAGCCAAAATTCGGTACAAAATAAACCTGTAGGGAGTTTGTCAAAAAACAACACATCCAATAAAGATACGCATAGAATGATATTTTTTATAGTCTTGGTTCTTTTATTAGCCATATTTGCAGCTATCAGATATGTTTTATTAAAAAGACATCATAGTTCAAGGAGAAGTGCCTTTTTATACTACTACAATAAAATTTTAAAAAGGCTTAAAAGGAGAGGATTTAAAAGATATGACAGTGAAACCACTGTAGAGTTTCAAAATAGAATATTGGATATGGGCTTTTCCGACTTCGACAAGATTACAAAAATTTATAATGATTTAGTGTATGGCAACATAGAACCGTCAGAAGAAGATATCGTATATATAAAGGAGTATCTTAAGAAAAATATGGGTCATAAAAAGTTTAGTGGTAGTAAACCGGGTGATTTGATTAATTGACATTAATATGTTATCGAATATATAATATATTTGGAGTTGTTATTATTTCT
This sequence comes from Thermoanaerobacterium sp. PSU-2, assembly GCF_002102475.1. Lineage (NCBI taxonomy): Bacteria > Bacillati > Bacillota > Clostridia > Thermoanaerobacterales > Thermoanaerobacteraceae > Thermoanaerobacterium > Thermoanaerobacterium sp. PSU-2. Next base: position 10,553 of record NZ_MSQD01000024.1, read on the forward strand.
CCTGATAGGAGGCTTGCTGATGGTTTTAAGTTACGAGCCCGGAGTAAAAAGCAGAATTATGGTTTGCGTTACTCCGCAAAAGAGCTGCCAAAGGCTTGTTGAAAGAGGAGCAGAGAGGGCGAAAGAGACAAATGGGGAATTTTGTGTTGTGTATGTGAATAAAAACAATGATATATATAAAGATTTGAAGGAACACAAGATCTTAGTCGAACTCTTTGAGATGGCTCAGAAATTAGGTGGCAGAGTATCCATATTGGTTGGAAAGAAGATTTCAGATGCTTTAGCTGAATTTGCTGCTGAAAACGATATTACAGAGATAATAGTAGGCAAATCATTGAGATCTGCCTTTGACGTATTGATTCACGGAGATGTGATAAATCCTCTCATAAAGCGGGTTGAGGAGAAGAATATAATCGTTGAAGTCATAGAATAATAGTCATTCTATGACTTTTTTCTTTATTTAATATACTAAGTTTATAGGATTTTCGGAATTATTAGTGTATAATTATTATGAGCAAGTACTAAAATTATATTAGTTTACAATTTTGCCTCAAGAGGTGAGCTTTTTGTTCAATGGCCTTATAGAAATAATAAAGACGATGAAGATAAATGACATCGTAGATATAGCGATAATAGCTTATGTAACGTACCGCCTTATATTAGTCATACGAAAAACCAGAGCTGAGCAACTATTTAAAGGAATTATAATTCTTTTAATACTTACAAAATTAAGCGAGTGGCTGCAGCTTAGGACAGTCAATTATATTTTAAGCAATGCAATGACTGTTGGCGTTATAGCACTTTTAATAGTATTTCAGCCAGAACTGAGGAGAGCCTTAGAATCCCTCGGAAGAAGCGAGTTTATTAAGAGAAACTTTTTCATAATAAACGATGAAGTCCAGGATATAGCCGATGTCATAAGCGAGATATGCGATGCTGTCCAATTTTTGTCCAGATCTAAAATAGGTGCTTTGATTGTTTTGGAGAGAAATACTGGTTTAAATGAACTCATAGAAACTGGCATATCTTTAGACTCCAAAATATCCAGTGAGCTTCTAATAAATACATTTATACCAAATACCCCCCTTCACGACGGAGCGGTTATAATAAGAGGCGATAGGATAATGGCCGCTGGATGTTTTTTGCCACTTACTGACAATCAAAATTTAAGCACTGAGCTCGGCACGAGGCACAGAGCTGCCATAGGTGTGACTGAAGTGTCAGATGCTGTATCAGTCATAGTTTCAGAAGAAACTGGTACTATATCACTTGCTCAAAACGGAAGAATATCAAGGCATTTGGATATAAAGACTTTAAAAGAAGTTCTTTTAAGTATGTTCAAAGTTAAGGACAGCAAAGGCTCTAACTGGTTCAAATGGGGGAATAAGCATGCTGAGTAAAAATCTACCTATAAAGATACTTTCAGTTTTAATAGCATTTATATTGTGGCTTTATGTGATGGGTGAGAAGAACCCAGAGATATCTTATGATGTAGGCAATATTCCTGTAAATATAGTGAATGTCAATACGCTTGACAAGAAAGGATTGACACTTATAGGGGATAAAAATTTCTCGGTGACAGTCAGGATTAAAGGCCGAAGAAGTGATGTGATGAATGTAAGACCTTCAGACATACAGGTTGAAGCAGATGTCAGCAGGATAATAACAAAGGGGATAAATGTCGTGCCTGTTGAAGTAAGTTCACTTCCTAAGAATGTGACATTTGTTTCTGCAAATCCTTCGGAGATAAAGCTTGATGTAGACAAAGTTTCAAGGGTGCAGATGCCGGTGCACGTAAAGGTCAATGGAGCTGTAATGGATGGCTTTGCTATGAAGCCTGCTGTGGCGACTCCTGGTGAAGTAGTGATTACTGGCCCTGAAAGCAAAGTGAATTTGATAAAAGATGTAGTAGCACAAGTCGATATGGCTAATAAATCAAAGGATGTAAGCATATCTGTACCTGTTGAACCGGTGGACAGAAATGGCAACGAAGTCAAAGGCGTAGATGTGAATCCCGGATATATTAAAGTGGATATAGATGTGAACAAGGCCATAAGAGTACCTGTGAATGCAAAGATATTTGGCAAACCTATGGATGGATATGATGTTGCACAAGTAAGTGTCTTGCCTGAGTACGTTTATGTGACGGGAGATGATGCTGTATTAAACACCATCAAAAGCGTTGACACTAAGCAGATAGACATATCGGGCAAGAATGCGTCTGTCACCGAAAGCGTGCCTTTTGACCTTCCAAATGGCGTTAGCCTTGTGAAAAGCGACAGCACAGCAAAAGTTTTTATAGATATTGAAAAGATAGTTACAAATAACATAACTATAAGCAGCATAGACGTTAAAGGTGGCGACAACAAAAATGTCACTATTTTAAATCCAAGTATCGTAGTAACTGTCACTGGCCCAGAAAATGTAGTAGATTCGGCTACTTCCAGCGATTTTAGCGCTTATGTAGATGCTACAAATGCAACTACAGGTACACAGACATTGCCAGTAAATGTGACGACGAATTTGAATCTAAAGATAGTCAAGGTAAATCCACAATCTGTGGACGTCAATGTTCAATGATCTTTATTTTATAATAAAAGGATGATCAAAATGGATTTTAAACGACTGACCGTAGTTCTGGGGCATTATGGCACAGGTAAAACAGAAATAGCCATAAATTACGCAAGGTATATAAAGACATGTGGATATGATGTAGACATAGTAGATCTTGATATAGTAAATCCATATTTTCGACCAAGAGAAGTTAGAAAAGAGCTTTTAGATAGATGGGGCATAAAAGTAATTGGTGTGGATGAAAAATACATGAATGCAGATATGCCGGCATTATCAAGAGATATATACAGCGTCATGCAAGACGAGGAAAAATATGCTGTATTTGATATTGGTGGCGATGATGCAGGGGCAATTGCATTTGGACAATATCACAATATATTGGCCGATAAAGATGTAGATGTGCTTTTTGTTATAAATGTAAACAGGCCGTTTACAAAAGATGCAGAATCTGCAATAAAGTATATGAAGCTTGTAGAAAATGCGGCAAGAATAAAAGTGACGCATCTTGTGAATAACACACATCTGTCGTATGAGACGACGGCAGACGATGTAATAAGAGGGATTGAGGTAACTGAAGACGTATCAAGGAGGACAGGCATTCCCATAAAAATGACAGCAGCCAAAAAAGATGTAGCTGAAGAGCTTAAAAATATGGGATATGACGTTTTTCCTATAGATCTTTACATGAAAACACCTTGGAATAAAATATGATGGAGATGATGAAATTGAAGCAAGTCATATTTAACGAAAACTTGTGCAAAAGCTGCGAACTATGCGTTGAAGCATGTCCAAAACACATAATAGAAATGGACAAAGACAAATTAAACGTAAAAGGGTACCACCCAGCCATGATAAAAGAAGAAAATATGGAAAAATGCATAAGCTGCGGATTCTGCGCAATAATGTGTCCAGACACAGTCATAACAGTTATAAAATAAGAGGGGGATAGATATGGCAAACGTACTCATGAAAGGAAACGAAGCGCTGGCTGAAGCTGCAATACAAGCCGGC
>NZ_MSQD01000025.1 GCF_002102475.1 Thermoanaerobacterium sp. PSU-2
TCATCTATAGTATAAATAGATTTTTACCATCAAACATATCAAATATTGCTGGCAGTCTTATACTTATTATGTTAGGCTTATGGTTTATTTTAGACTATTATAAGAAACGGAAAACAGATACTTTTGACTTTAAGAATAATTACGAAATCCTGATTAATTCAAAAATAGAAGGAAATGATAATTTAAAATATATAGATATGAAAGAATCTATTATTCTTGCTTTTGGTTTAACAATAAACAATTTAGGTTTAGGAATTGGAGCAAGCATTACAGGACTTAACATATATTTTACTACATTATTAACAATTATTTTCAGTTTATTATCCATTCTTTTGGGTTTTATCATAGGCAATACTTACTTAGCCAAAGCGTTTGGCAGTTATGCACCATTAGTTTCAGGTATTTTAATTGTTTTTTTGGGTATATACGAAATTTTCATTTAAATCGTTAAATCTTTATGCTATATAAGAAATTTCCCATCTTTTAGAGGTGGGAAATTTCTTATATTTATTGTTAAATTAATGAATTTATAAATTGACCAGATGGCATCAGCATTGTTTGAATTAATGACGCATCAAGCATTCCAGTTGAATCATAAATTCCCATATTGTTATTGACTAAAGACATCGTTTCATTTGCATAGTCTGTAAGAGGACTTTCAGCTATTTGCCCAGCAAATTGACCTACATTTACAGCCAATCCATCAAATCCAGCAAAGGCTGCTTGTACAGTGCTAAAATTGTTCTGTATTGCATTATTTAAAGTATTTTGGTCTATCGAAAGAGTCATGTCTGGATTTTGAGTAATTCCAATGGCTTGTAAATTTGATGCCTGATATTCATAGCTTTGAGTAAGCTCTGAAGCAACAAGAGGACTTATATATTGCTGGTTCTGATTCACATATGTTAACATCTCGTTGTAGTCATTGACAAAATTATTTATGCTGTCGCTTATGGATTGCGTATCAGGCGCCACTGTCACTGTAGCATTGCTTACAGTCTTATTAAATGTCATGGTCAAGTTGTTATTGTCAACATTGACGGTATTTGTTTGAGATGTACCACTTACTCCATTAATAGTATAATTTGCGTTTGTTGCTTCTACTGTTACTGTATTTGCGCCAGTATATGAAACTGCATTGCCGCTGACATCTGTCAACGTGAATGCATTATTTGTTCCAGTATTATTTGCATTTATTTCTAACTGGCTCGTACCAAGATATGGATTGTTATTTACAATGGCTGTAATCCCTATATTTGCAGAGTTAATTGCTTGAGCCATATTATCTAAGACAGTTTGGTTAGTGTCTCCTTGATTGACATTGAAAGATATATTATACTGTTGCCCACCTACTTGTGCTGTAAAGCTGTATGTTCCAGGTGTAAGGCTTGTAACACTATTGCTTGACAAACTTGTCCCATTGTTCTGTTGTGCCATGGCAAGCTGATTTACAGTAACACTATAGGTAGAAGCAGTTGCACCTGGTTGAGCTGATACACTTATGGAATTTGGATCACTGGATGTAGCGACCATCTGGTTAAAAACATTATCAGGCGATGTAAGTTGCAACTGTGACGCCGTTTCATTTAAATTATTTGCGTAACTATTCAGCATGACAAGGGCATTTGTCGATTGCATTGGCAACTGTTGGTTCTCCATATCTGTGTACAATGCTTGCTGTGCGATTTGAGATATATTGTCAGAAGAAATATTTGATAGTGAAGTCAATGGATTGCTCGTATTAAAAAGATAGCTGTAGTCGCTGTAATAAGGATACATCATATACATATAACTTGTATCAAGATAGCTTGCCATATTTTCACCTCCAATCTTTTTATTTTTTTATCGGTAAAACTGTTAAAATTTTTATAGAAGACATCAATTTTTTGTTAATTGCCCAATAAAGTATTTTTAACGAAGGCTTCACAGAAATCTCTAGTCCTATATATGGTAGCAAGTTCCATCTTCTATAGGATGGAATAGGTTCACAATTGATTTTTAGAGTGATTTGGTTTATGCTATAAGAGTAATCTTTTGTTTAGCGCATCGGAGTGATAAATGATGACATTGATTAAGTCAAAAAAATCAGCTATCTTACTTTTTCTGCTATTAGTAATAATAGGATTTACTCTTTTTTATGGAAAAAGCTTATTTGTCAAACATAATTCCGCAAGCAGTGTCAAATCTGCTAAAATTGTATCTAAGATAAAGACTAAAAAAACAAGCAACAAGCCAATAACAACTGTTGTTGCTACTACAGAATATCCGAGTAAAAGTAGTACAAGTAAAATTACATCTATAATATCATCAAACGCAATACCTGACAATGACATATTGTCGCTGGTGGACAGAAGCAATAGAAATGAACTCTTTGAAAGCCCAATACCTCTTAATACTCCTATATTCAGCAGTAACAAAAAAGCCAAAAAATTGCTGGCGCTTACATTTGATGATGGACCTTCAAAAGAGTTTACTAAAAAATATGTAGATGTTTTAAAAAGCTTAAATATAAAGGCGACTTTTTTTGTTGTAGGAAAAATGGCGGAAAAAAACCCTAATTTACTTAAATATATTGCAGAAAACGGCGATGAAATAGGTATTCATTCATACAGTCATAAATATATGCCTCTAATGCCACCTGAGCAGATGATTGACGAGTTTTATAAGACGCAGGCAATTGTTGTCAACGTAGCGGGAGTAAAACCCGATTTATTTAGACCTCCATATGGAGCGTTCAATAATACTCTCGTGAAAATATCAAATGCACTGGGACTTCATGTTGTGCTTTGGACTGTTGATCCAGATGATTGGAAAAGGCCCGGAATACCAAATATAATTAATACAATTGTATCAAAATCATCTTCTGGCTCAATCATTCTTATGCATGAAGGCAATTCAGAAACATTAGCAGCATTGCCACAGATAATTACAAAACTTAGATCTAAAGGATATTCTTTTGTGACAGTATCTGAACTTATGAAAGCTTATCAATAATCAATAGTATTATATAGCTACTTCATGTTCCGCCTCATGCTGGACACCACATAGTGGTTCACACTACCAAGCCCTCAGCGGACTTTCACTGCCAAGTTATCGCCTATACCACGAGCACATTAAAAAGAGAAAGCAGGTTAACCAATTAACCAACTTTCTCTTCTGTTTCTACCTTACCCGGCACACACGCAGTTTCGTCCATTATTTTTCGCTTCATAAAGCATATTGTCTAATCTTAAGAGTACTGTATCAATATTATCGCTTTCTTTAAAGTCAGTCGCTCCAAAGCTTGCTGTCACATTGCCAACATCGTCAAATTTTTCAGTGCTGATCTTAAGTCTCAATACTTCTGCTATATCTGAAACATTACTTAAAGAAGTCTCAGGCAAAAGGATGATGAATTCTTCTCCACCCCATCTAGCAAAGCAATCGGTTTTGCGTATTCTTTCTTTTACAATTTCAGCGACTCTTTTTAGTACCATATCACCTGCTGCATGTCCAAAATAATCATTGACATTTTTAAAATGGTCCAAGTCAAACATGATAAGCGAAAAAGGCTTTTTATTCCCTTTTGTCATTTCTACTTCTTTTTCAAGTACATCCATAAAGAAACGCCTATTGTATATACCTGTAAGTAGATCAGTAACTACAGTTTACAGTTATAGTATTCAAAATTTCGTTTTTCTCCATAAGATCATTTTCAATTTTTCTTTGCGACAACTTTATAATTTCATACTTTAGCCTTCATTGAAAATTTTATATGCCTTCAAAAATTTGTCAGACATTTCTTTATCACCTAAGCCATCGTATATCTTATAGTACAAAAGGTAAAATCTCGGATCGTCTGGATTGACCTTAGATTTTTTAAGCATGTCCAGTGCTTCGATGAAATTATCATTATCAATTAAGTTTTCTATTTCGTTTATTAAATTATTTGTATCATTCTCTTTCGTTTTTTCATGTTCATCAATCATTTTTTCCAAAACAGATTTAACTCTTTTAACAGTAAATGGTTTTTGTATATATTCTACAGCACCTAATTTTGTGCACTCAATCGCATTTTTTATCGTGGCAAATGCCGTTATTATTATGACCGGCGTTGTTATCCCACAAGACCTTATCTTTCTTAAAACTTCGGTGCCACTTAAAAGCGGCATTTTAATATCTATAAACGCAAGCTCTACATCCCCATTTTTTAATATTTTAAGCGCTTCTTCACCGTCTTTAGCCGTTATAACATTATATCCTTCTGATTCAAGGCAAGTAGTAAGAAGCATTCTAATATTCTTAGTATCATCTGCAACTAAAACTTTCTTCATAAAATTTACCCTCTTTCATCGCATATAGGAAGTGTAAACATGAAATTGCTTCCTACGTCTATATCGCTTTCACACCATACTTTTCCACCGTGAGCCTCTACAATCTCTTTTACGACAGCAAGTCCTAATCCTGTACCTTTAATCTCAAATTCATCATCATTTTGTACGTGAAAAAACTTATCAAAAATTTTATCTTTGTATTCTTTCGGTATACCTGCACCAGTATCTTTAACAGAAATTTGCATGAAGTCGCCATCAACCGACGCACTGATTGTAATATCATCACCTGCATCAGTGTACTTCAAAGCATTTGTTATGAGATTGTTTAAGACCCACGTTATTTTCTCTGGATCGGCATATACGCATGGCATATCTTCGTCAATTGTATTAGTAAGATTTACACCTTTTTCGTTTGCAATATTATATAGAGGCTTTACAGTATTTTGCGCTATTCCAAATATAGAACAACATTTAAAGTTGTACATCTCTTTGCCAGATTCAATCTTAGTAAGTTCGATTAGTTCATTAACCAATTCAGTAAGCTTTTCACTTTCTTCTTCGATTGCCACGAGTGTACTTCTTTGTTTATCATTAATCGCACCTATTTTTTCTTCTAAAATCATGCTTGTACCCATCATTATGGATGTCAACGGTGTTTTAAACTCATGTGAAATTATCGATATGAAATCGTCCTTTGCTTGATCTAACTCCTTAAACTCAGTAATGTTGTGAAAAACCAACAGTATATCTGATATTTCCGATTTATAATTTTTTATTGGGGTGATTGTAACATCATAATATTTATCACCGTATTTAACCTGCTCAACCTTGTTAATATTAAATTTTGAATCAACAATTGCATTTATTTGCTCAAAAAGCTTCTCATCTTTAACAGACAGAAGAAAATGCTTATCAATCGCATTTTTTTCTTCGATTCCAAATAACTCTTCCGCCGCACCATTTAATAATATTATTTTATAATCTGAATTAAGCACTAACAAAGGGTCATTTATACTTTTTACTATAGACAATGTCTTGTTGCGCTCATCAATTATCTTGCCTAATTGACTTTCTTCATATTGCTTAAGTCTTCTTATCATGTTATTAAATTCTACTGCTAATTTACCCAATTCATCATCCGTCTTAATTGATATAACTTGATCAAGTTCCCCTTCTTTTACTTCCCTTATAGATTTTATCAAATATTCCATTGGCTTTAAAAATCTATTGGTAAATATTAAAGATATTATGAATCCGAAAATAGCTGCTAAAAGTGTAACTAACAAAATTGTGTACATTGAATTTTTTGCATCCAACGTCGCATTAGTCTTTTTCTTAAACATAGCATCTTCGTTTAATTTGGCAAGGGAATTTAAGAGATCTTTTATATGTTCATAGTTAGGCTTTATCTTCATATTATAATAGTTCAACATGCCAACTTTATCATCTGGTGGCATCCCTTGCAAATATGAAACGCTTGTCGTAAAATTCACATACGCACTTTTTATCTCATCGACATAATTGCCTTCATTTTTTTCTGTTATATTGTTTGCTTCTACATTGTACCAATTGTAAAATACCGAATTGTCCTGATTAAATTGCTTTATGGCAGTTTGCCTGTCTTCATATATAAATGTAAGTATGGCATTGTTTTGATTTTCTAATTCCTCATTCATCAAATTAACAGCTTTTATGCTTTTATAGTTATCAATCATTAAACCATCTATAGTTTTGCTTAAATAATACATATTAATGCCAGATATTATTCCGACTATCAATACCAGTACGACAAGCACCAAATACACAATCGATATCTTGCCTTTTAACGTCTTAAACATTAAATACACCTACCTACATATATTTCACCTTTTAATAGTTAAAGTATAATTTTCAGAAAATATAAAGTCAATAAAGGATTCCTACGAAAAAACGTGAAAAAATGTGATAATTATGTGTATTAGTGAGATAATTTAATATAAAGGGATTTGATAATATGGATAATTTTTTAATGAAAATTTAATGAAACTTTTGTTTTATTTTCCCGTGTATTATAATTTACTCATGCCTAAAAGCATTGATTATTTTATTTTTTAAGGAGGAGTTTGCAGTGAATATTGAATTTACTTTAGGTGGCATAATATCACTTGTAATACTTTTTTATTTGGTTTACATGCTATTAAAAGCTGATGAATTATGATAAGTGTCAGGGAGGATTAGTATGATATATGATATTTTACAAATGCTAATATTTATATGTCTTTTAGTGATAATTACAATTCCACTTGGTTCGTATATAGCAAAGGTATTTACCAATCAGCATACATTTTTTGATTTTGTGGCAAAGCCAATCGAAAAATTTGTCTATAAAATTACAGGTATAGATGAAAGCCATGAAATGAATTGGAAAGAGTATGCTTTGTCATTGCTTACATTTAATTTCTTAGGCATAATCTTTCTCTTTATTATACTTGTATCACAAGGCAAATTGCCATTAAATCCACAAAAATTACCTGGAGTTTCATCATGGCATCTTGCTTTAAATACAGCAGTAAGCTTTGTAACAAACACAAACTGGCAAGCATATAGTGGTGAAACAACCGTAAGTTACTTAACTCAAATGTTAGGGTTTACAGTTCAGAACTTTTTATCTGCTGCTACCGGACTTTCTGTTGCGATTGCTTTAATTAGAGGCATAATGCGACATTCCACGAAAGATATAGGCAATTTTTGGGTTGATATCACAAGATCAATAATATGGATTTTTTTGCCTCTTTCATTAATTCTTTCTTTAATCCTTACACAACAGGGAGTAATACAAAACTTTAGTAGCTATATTAAAGTACATACATTAGAAGGACTAAAGCAAGTCATAGCAATGGGTCCTGTGGCTTCTCAGGAAGCAATTAAAATGTTGGGAACAAACGGCGGAGGCTTTTTTGGCGCAAATTCCGCACATCCTTTTGAAAACCCAACGCCACTTACAAACATGTTAGAAATGCTGGCAATACTTGCTATACCAGCTTCATTGCCATATGCATTTGGTAAAATGGTAAAAAACACAAGGCAAGGATGGGCTATTTTTAGTGCCATGCTTATTTTATTTGTCATCATGTTGGGTACGACATATTATTCAGAAAAAACCGGCAATCCAATCATAAACCACATAAATATAACTGGTCCATCTACTATGGAAGGAAAAGAAGTCAGATTTGGAATAGCTGGTTCTTCACTATTCTCAACAGTCACAACAGCCGCATCTTGTGGAGCAGTAAATTCTTCTTTAGACAGTATGACACCTTTAGGTGGACTAATATCAATGCTTCAAATAATGCTTGGAGAAGTCATATTTGGAGGTGTTGGCTCCGGGCTTTATTCAATGCTAATAGATGCCTTTTTAGCAGTTTTTATCGTAGGTCTTATGGTAGGACGAACACCTGAATACATCGGTAAAAAAATAGAATCATACGAGATGAAGATGTCAATATTGGCCATCATAATACCGGCTTCCACAATACTTATAGGAAGTGCTATTGCATCGGTTACAAAAGCTGGTACAAGTTCCCTATTAAATCATGGTCCACATGGTTTAAGTGAAATATTGTACGCATTTGCTTCGGCAGCAGGAAATAATGGAAGTGCTTTTGCCGGACTTAACTCTAACACACTTTTTTACAACTTAATCACCTCAATCGCAATGATTATTGGTAGGTTTGGCGTCATCATACCAGCGCTGGCCATTGCAGGAAGCTTGGCAAATAAAAAGATTGTTCCTGTCAGTGTAGGAACATTTCCTACTGACAATGCATTATTTTCAGTCCTTTTAGTGGGAATAGTGCTTATAATTGGTGCTTTAACATTTTTCCCAGCTCTTTCTTTAGGCCCAATAATCGAACAATTGCTGATGAATGCTGGAAGATTGTTCTAACCATGGAGGTATTAATATGAGCAAAAAAGAATCTACGCGAATGAATATAAATAGTAAAGAACTCATTAAAAATGCTTTTAAAAAATTAAATCCTGCAACACTTTTCAGAAATCCTGTAATGTTTATCGTTGAAATAGGTTCAATATTGACGACTATAATAACGATCGTGGACTTCATAAGTAAAAGTGCTGAAAGAAATTTCGACTTGCAAATCTCAATTTGGCTGTGGTTTACCATCTTGTTTGCAAATTTTGCAGAATCTTTAGCTGAAGGCAGAGGTAAGGCTCAAGCTGATGCACTTCGAAAGACAAGAAAAGATATAAAAGCAAAAAAATTAATAGGTGATAAAACTGAGGTAGTGTTGGGCTCTACTCTTAAAAAAGGTGACATTGTCTTGGTTGAAGCTGGTGATATAATACCAGGCGATGGAGAAGTGATTGAAGGTGTAGCATCTGTAGACGAAAGTGCAATTACTGGTGAATCTGCACCTGTCATAAGAGAATCTGGCGGTGACAGAAGCTCTGTAACTGCTGGTACAAAAGTCTTATCAGACTGGATAAAAGTAAAAATTTCTTCAGATCCAGGTGAATCATTTCTTGATAAAATGATAAGCCTTGTAGAAGGTGCAAAAAGACAAAAGACGCCAAATGAGATTGCATTGACGATTATGCTTATAGGACTCACTATAATACTGCTTTTAGCCACAGTCACAATTGAGCCTTACGCGATTTATTCAGGAACAAAAATATCGATTCCTACCCTCATTGCATTGCTGGTTTGCCTCATACCAACTACAATAGGAGGACTACTAAGCGCAATTGGCATAGCAGGCATGGACAGGCTCATAAAAAAGAATATATTGGCTATGTCTGGTCGCGCCGTTGAAGCTGCAGGTGACGTAGACGTGCTTTTACTGGATAAAACAGGTACAATCACATTTGGCAATAGAATGGCTACAGAATTTATTCCCGCTCCAGGTGTGACAGAAAATGAATTGGCAATGGCTGCTCAAATGTCCTCTTTATCTGACGAGACGCCAGAAGGCAGGAGCATTGTAGTCTTAGCAAAAGACAAATATGGTATAAGAGAGCACAATTTAAAAGAATTAAATGTTGAATTCATACCTTTTACAGCCAAGACTCGTATGAGTGGAATAAACATAAACAACAATAAGGAAATACGAAAAGGAGCTATCGATGCCATAGAAAATTATGTGAAAGAAAAAGGCGGTAATATGCCTGAAGAAGTTTTAAACGCAGTTAAAATGATTGCACAAAATGGCGGTACTCCTTTGGTAGTAGCAGAAAATGAAAGAGTATTAGGTGTAATACACCTAAAAGACATAGTTAAAGGTGGCATTAAAGAACGCTTCGCTGATTTACGCAGAATGGGAATAAAAACTGTAATGATAACAGGCGATAACCCAATGACTGCAAAGGCTATAGCAGACGAAGCAGGTGTGGACGAATTTGTTGCAGAGGCAAAACCTGAAACAAAGCTTAGCCTTATAAAGGAATATCAAGCAAATGGGCATTTAGTTGCAATGACAGGTGACGGCACGAATGACGCTCCTGCACTTGCTCAAGCAGACGTTGGTGTCGCTATGAATTCAGGAACACAAGCCGCTAAAGAAGCAGGAAACATGGTAGATTTAGATTCAAGCCCTACAAAATTAATAGCAGTCGTTGAGATCGGCAAACAGTTGCTTATGACACGTGGTGCATTGACTACGTTCAGCATCGCAAATGATGTAGCAAAGTATTTTGCAATAATACCAGCTATGTTTTCAGCTACATATCCTCAATTAGGCGTATTAAACATCATGCATTTAAAAACACCTGAAAGCGCTGTTTTATCGGCTATAATCTTTAATGCACTTATTATAATTGCACTTATTCCATTGGCATTAAAAGGTGTAAAATACAGACCACTGGGCGCTGCAGCAATCTTTAAGCGAAACATGCTTATATATGGATTAGGTGGGCTTATAGTACCGTTTGTAGGCATAAAAATAATAGATATGATCATCACTTTCTTAGGATTAGTTCACTAATCAAGTGTAAAATGCCGAAAGGAGATTAGACATGATTAAAAATGCCATTTTAAAAAGCATAATGCTTCTTATTGTTTTTTCTGTTTTTACAGGTTTACTATATCCACTGGCTATTTCAGGGATAGCACAATTAATTTTCCCACATCAAGCAAATGGAAGTCTGATTTACAAAGATGGCCAAGTCATTGGCTCATCTTTAATAGGTCAACAATTTAGCGACCCAAAATATTTTCACGGGCGTCCATCTTCTGCCGGCGAAACCGGTTATGATGCAACGTCCTCATCAGCTTCAAACCTTGGTCCTACAAATAAGTTGCTAATTGAAAAAGTCAAAAAATTAGCGCAGCAAGTCAGAAAAGAAAATGGCCTTAAATCAAATACCGCCGTTCCATCCGACCTTATTACATCATCAGCAAGCGGTCTTGACCCAGACATAAGTATCGACGCTGCACTTATACAAATACCAAGGATAGCTAAAGCTCGTAACATATCTGAAGAAAAATTAAAAAATCTTGTTAACGAGCATATTGTAGGGAGACAGTTAGGCATATTGGGAGAACCAAGAGTAAATGTATTAGAATTAAATATCGCTCTTGATAACCTCAAATAGCGGTACAATTTTTGTCTTTTGCTTAATTATATGGAATAACATGTATTTCAATGTTTTTTGCCGAGTTTATTAGTTTCAGCACCGTAGATCCTCTTAAAAGCGTCTCCCATTTTCTTCTGTTTGAATGTCCCATTATAATCTGTGTAATATGTCTTTCTTTGGCAAATTTAAGCAGTTCTTCTGATACGCTTTTGCCCCTTAATACAACTACTTCAGCCCCAAGCTGCTTAGCAAGCTTAAAATGGCTTTCCAATACCTCCATATCCTTTTTAGTTGGCTTTTTGGCGAAAATATTTGTGCATTCTACATACACGACTATCCATTCGCATTTGAAGCGGTGTGCTCTTCTTGCACCCCGCCTTATTAATTTTTTTACAAGCGGATTAAAACTTATGCATACCATTATCTTTTCATTTGTTTCCCAATTTTCTTGTATGCCGTGTTCCTTCATGTATTGCTCCAAGTCTTCATCAACTTCATCGGCAGACTGTCTGAGTGCCAGTTCTCTTAGCGCATTTAAATTTCCCTTGCGGAAAAAGTTTTTTAACGCTTGATCAACTTTATCGAGATTGTACACCTCGCCTCTTTTTAATCGATTTTGAAGAGCGTCAGGCGTTACATCTATGACTTCTATTTCATCAGCATTATTAACTATTGTATCGGGAATCGTCTCCCTCACTGTTATACCAGTAATCTGTTTTACAGTGTCATTTAAACTTTCTAAATGTTGTATATTCAAAGTTGACAAAACGTTTATTCCATTTTGCAGTATTTCCTCTACATCTTCATATCTTTTGTTATGCTTGCTGCCGGGGACATTCGTATGTGCCAACTCATCTACCAAAACAACTTGCGGTTTTCTCTTTAATATAGCGTCAAGATCCATCTCATACTGTACAGTACCTTTATATATGATTTCTTTTTTAGGTATTATTTCTAAATCACCAATCATCGCCTCAGTTTCTTTTCTTCCATACGTTTCTACAACACCGATGACAACATCTTGACCTCTTTTTAATCTTCTGTTTGCCTCATCAAGCATGGCATACGTCTTTCCTACACCAGGCGCATATCCTAAAAATATCTTCAACTTGCCTCTTTGACTTTTATTGGCTATTTCCAATGCCTCTTCTGGAGTAAGTCTTTTAAAACTATCGCTCATTGTATCACTCCTGAAAATTTCTTTATTTTATTAAATGTCGATTTATCTTACAATTTATTTATGATACAGCATAAATATAAGCTGTCTGCTCTAATGAATCATCGCTTAATTGCCCTATAAGCCATCCAGGACTCGTTGTCTCTGCAAAGTAATATTTTGTACCACCAACGCTGTAATATGTAAAATCGTAATCTCGGTAGAGCGGAAGTTCATTATCGTTAAATGCTATTCCAACTGCCATGTGTCCAACTTGTTGGTTTTGAGGCGGAGGAAAACAGCTTTTACAATATTTTATCATATTTTGCTCAGCAACACCATTTTATCTTTTTTTAATCTTCTGTTAACAATTTGTTCATAAAGTTTTGATATTATTTTCTTACAATTATGACACAAATACGAGGGGGAATTAAAGTTGAACAAGAAACTATTCAAATGGAAGTATATATTTATAACTTTTGGGCTAATAATTGCCATTATTATCGCATCCGTCATGAATTTAAAAACTACTTTTGCCAATCTCACAGAGAAAAAGCCTGTTCCAAATAACGACGATCCGGGACAAAGAATACTTGTAGTCGTACCACACCCTGATGATGAATCATTGGGAATGGCAGGTGTCATACAAAAAGCTATCGAATTGAAAAGGCCTATAAAAGTAGTAATTGTAACAGATGGTGAAAGCTACAAAAAAGCTGCTCAAGTCTTTACAGGTGACATCAATCCAACGCCAGCAGACTTTTATAAACTTGGACTTCAAAGGCACAGTGAAAGTTTAGCTGCAATGTCTGTATTAGGGCTTCCAAAAAATGACGTGATATTTTTAGGCTTTGCTGATGGCAGTACAAGATTTCTATGGAGCGATTTTTGGGATAACGGAAAACCCAGGATTAGCGGTGGAACAAATGTAGCATATTCTCCATATAAAGATGTGTACAAACCTGGTGTTGCATATACAGGTGAAAATTTAGAAAATGAGCTGCAGGACATCATGAAGTCATTTAAGCCTACAGATATTTATTATCCTTTAGCAGATGACGTACATCCCGATCACTGGGCTGTAAGCAACTTCACAAGGTATGCAATAGTCGCACTTAATCTAAACGTAAAAGAGCACATGTTTTTAGTTCACCATCCACAATGGCCTGTGCCATGGTTACTGATGCCAAATGACTCTCTTTTACCACCAACAGACATGAAAGACAGCAACACTGTATGGCATAGTATTCCTCTATCAAAGGAAGAAGAAGCTAAAAAAGAAGAAGCCATTAAGCAGTATACATCACAGATAAAAGTGATGGAGCCATTTTTATTGGCGTTTGTAAGGAAAAATGAGCTTTTCGGGACAAAGCCTGTCATTACGATTCCAGAAGTTGAAACAAAGCCAAACTTATACGACAAAAACATGCCTTTCTCGCTTTTAAGCATACCGGCAGGTGGAATTCTGGATCAAGAAATCTATAAAAGCGCTGATCTTACAAAGCTTGCTTCCTTCTACTATGATAATCACTTGTATATAGGTGTTCAAACACTGTCGCCTATATCTAAAAATGTAAGATACAACATCGAAATGAGGCTGTTTTACAATAACAGCATAAAGAGGATCGATTTAGGACTGGTAAATGACAAGCTCTATCAGTACAGAAAAGCCAATAATTCGCTTCTCAAATCTATAGCATCAAGACCAATAATAGACAAAAATATATTGTGGATAAAATTGAATATCCCACAAAAACAGGACTTGCGCTATATATTCATGGGTTCTGACTCAATATATAAAGGAAGACTTATCGATAAGATTCCTTGGAATTTGTACAAGATATCTAAGCAAGCATAGCCTGTTTTCATGAATAGAGGTGACTAATTTGCAAAAGAAATATTTAAAGGCAGTGATATCGCTTTTCATCATATCAGTGTTAATAATCACAGCAGTAGGCGGGTATTTTTATGTAGAAAAGTACAAAAAATCATCACAGGAGACTAAAGCTAAAGTTATAGAGGAAAATTCAAATTTGCCTAA
>NZ_MSQD01000026.1 GCF_002102475.1 Thermoanaerobacterium sp. PSU-2
TCTTTATTCGCTCCTCAAAGAAGCGACGTATGTTAATATACCACGTTTTAAATTCTTATTCAAGCTTCATTAACTTTAATATAACACAATTACATATAAATAACTCGAGAATGCTTCAAAATGCTTCTATATACTATTGATTACACCTATCCAGTTCATCTCTAATAGATTTGAAGTCTTCCCAAGCAGGATACTTCTTCTCCGGATCTCTTAGAAGTGCCGCTGGATGATATGTGGCTATTATCTTCACGCCTTTCTTTTCAAACCACTGTCCTCTCATGACTGTTATCTTAAAATCTTTATCAATTATGGCTTTTGCAGCCGTAGCACCTAAGCATACTATGATTTTGGGAGCTATTATTGCAACTTGATTTCTAAGATATGGTAAACATGCATCTACTTCACTCTGAAGCGGCACTCTATTGTTAGGCGGCCTGCATTTTACAATATTGGCAATATATACATCTTCTCTTTTTAAATTTATTGCTTCCAGCATCTTATTTAGCAATTGCCCCGCTTTTCCTACAAAAGGACGTCCTTGCAAATCCTCGTCTCGTCCAGGTCCTTCACCTACAAACATGATTTTCGACTTTAAATTTCCTTCGCCAAACACAACATTATTTCTGACATTGTGCAGCGGACATTTGGTGCAATTCATACATTGCTCTATAAGTTCTTTCAGCGGTAATAGTGACATCAAAACCACCCTTTTCAGTAATTCCTTTTTTTGTATTTGTCTCTTTCTGTTTCATAAAGATTATTGCCATACATATCGATTGTGACAATTGCAGGGAAATCCACCACGGTAAAAAGATGTATGGCCTCCGGTCCCAAGTCTTCATAAGCCAAAACCTTTGAATCTACTACTCTTTCAGATAATAAAGCACCAGCGCCTCCTATAGCTGTAAAGTAAACGGCATGATACTTCATCATTGCCTCAACCACATCTTTGTTTCTATAGCCTTTTCCAATCATGCCTTTTAAACCAACCTCTAAAAGCTTTGGCGTATAAGCATCCATCCTTCCACTTGTTGTAGGTCCACAGCTTCCTACAACTTGACCAGGTTTTGCAGGGCAAGGTCCTACGTAGTAAATCACTTGATCTTTTACATCAACGGGCAATTTTCCCCCATTATTTAAAGATTCTATCATTCTTTTATGTGCTGCATCTCTTGCAGTAAGAACTTTGCCTGTAATCAATACAGTATCGCCAGCACGGAGATCTTTTACAATTTCTTCTATTAAAGGCGTATTTATCTTTTTATACATTTTCTCCTCCACATTTTATATGTTTATAATATAGCTGTAGCATGTCTCGTAACATGGCAGGATATATTTACAGCCACAGGTAGCATTGCTATATGGGTAGGATATTTTTCGATGTTTACTGCCAAAGCTGTTATCCTTCCTCCTAATCCTTGCGGTCCTATGCCAAGTCCGTTTATTTTTAATAAAAGTTCTTCTTCTAATGCCCTCACATCACTGTCACTGCTTCTTTGATCGATAGGCCTTAAAAGGGCTTTTTTAGCCAACAATGGTGCATACTCAAAATTGCCACCTATTCCAACGCCTACTACAAGCGGTGGACACGCATTGGGACCTGACGCTTCAACTGTATCAATTATAAACTTCTTTACCCCTTCAATGCCATCAGAAGGCTTCATCATCTTTAGTGCACTCATATTTTCACTTCCGGCTCCTTTGGGCGCAACTGTGATTTTCAGCTTGTCGCCATCTACAATATCATAATGCACAATCGGCGGTGTATTGTCATTTGTATTGATACGTACAAACGGATCCATCACAATTGATTTCCTTAAATACCCATTAAGATACCCCTCTTTAACACCGTTTTGTATAGCATCTTTTAATGTACCATCCACAATATGAACATCTTGTCCTACCTCAACGAAAATCACAGCTATGCCTGTGTCTTGACATATTGGCATTTCTTTTGCCTTGGCTATCTCAGCATTTTCAATTATACTAGTCAATATTTCTATTCCTGTTTCGCTAACTTCCTCGCGAATTTTCTCCTTCAGTGTATTTAACACATCGTCTGGCAAATTGTAATTAGCTTTAATGCACAAAAGCTCTACAGCCTTTTTTACATCATCTGCTTTTATTTCTCTCATAAGCACACCTCATTACTAAATAAAAAAGCTATACAATGTCATTAAAATAATAATACTACAACATTAGATTTTGCAAAAGGGTTTTACACATATATCATTTTTACTGTCATACCACCATGCCCACTTCCAGTCACTATTACAACTTTTCCATTAAAGTCTTTCCTGCAAATAATCCTTTCATTATATTCCAAAAATCTATTCAAACAGCCTTTCTATAAAAATATATTTCTCCGTTTTCTATTGAATAATCGATAAGTTTTTTATCTCTTAAATAGCTCAAAAATGCGGAAACCGATGAAAAATAAATATAATACTGGGTAAAATTTAATGGCAGATCATTTAATATTACTAAGTTTTGCAGCAATCCTTCCCTTGTATGAGGTTGTTCCAATAATTCCAGTATAATTTCAATATTATCTTCTATATTTGAAATATTTTTTTCTATCAGTGCATCAAGCTCATCCTTGTTAAGCACTCTATCTATGTGACTTATTACAAAATAGTCTGCATCAACCTCTTTTAACTTTTTTAAGGTTTCTACGCTTTTTTCTATATTAAACAAATATGGAAGTGAATATTTTTTTATTGTATCCTCACTAAATACGCTATCTCCCAAAAAACATACTCTATCGGGTGTAATGACACCGATTTGATCTATTGAATGCCCCACCAAAGATATTATATCAAATTTTTCATCGCCAATTTTTGAGATACCATAATCAAGGACAAAATCAACAGAAAATGTTTTATTAGTCGTATCAAGATCTCTTATTGGGCATGAAGAAAATAGTACCATATCTCTTAACTCTGGATTTTCTATATATAATCGCTCCTTATTTGATGTATAGATTTCGCATCCAGGGTACTGAGTCTTAAAGTACATATTACCGCCGCAGTGGTCCATGTGATTGTGAGTATTTATAATATATTTGGGATGTAAACCACCTTCTGCTAATACATTGTCGATCTTTCTTGCTTGCCCATTGTTTATACCGGTATCTACTAATAGACAATTTTTGTTTTTATAGGAATAAACACCTATATTTGTAGGATTATCGATGTAGTACGTATTTCTATTTATCTTATTTAAATTCATGCGATTACCCCCAAAAATCACATCATTACATGATAATTTTACACCTTTTATCAAGCCAGTTCAAAGGAAAAGCCCCATGATACCCATCATGAGGCTTTTAGACTACTTTTATATCTCTTTTTCTAAATTCTTCTTTTATCTCTTCTATTTTTGATGTGTCAGGAGGATTTATTCCCTTCAAACTATATGGTATCCCAAGTGCCTCATATTTATACACACCCATTTTGTGGTACGGAAGTATCTCAACTCTATCTACATTTTTCAACGATGAAACGAAATCAGCCAATTTCTTTATCTCTTCCATATCATCTGTTATTCCAGGCACTATTACATGCCTTATCCACATTTTTTTGCCTTCATCAGAAAGGTATTTTGCAAACTCCAAAGTCTTTCTATTCGAAGCTCCTGTAAGCTTTTTATGGCCTTCATCATCAATGTGTTTTATATCAAGCAAAAAAAGATCGGTGTATTTTACAAGTCCTTTCACTTTATCTATATTCACATATCCTGAGGTGTCTAATGCCGTGTGTATGACAGATGCTTTAAGCTTTTTAAATAGATCTTCGCAAAATTCAGGTTGCAATGTAGGTTCTCCACCTGTCAGCGTCACACCACCACCTGATGCCTTCATGTAAGGTATATATCTTATTGCATCATTAAATATTTCATCTGTCGATACTTCTTTACCACCGCTATAATCCCATGTGTCAGGGTTATGGCAATAAGCGCACCTTAAAGGACAGCCTTGCATAAAGACTACATACCTTATGCCAGGCCCATCTACAGTACCACATGTTTCTATTGAATGTATTTTCCCCATAACCATGACACATCACCTTTACATAAAATTTGAATTACATGGATTCGTGGAACGTGCGGGATATGACCTCCAATTGTTGTTCTCTCGTCAATTTATTGAAGTTGACAGCATACCCTGAAACCCTAATAGTAAGCTGTGGATATTTCTCAGGATGCTCCATAGCATCAAGCAGCATGTCTCTGTTTAAAACGTTGATATTTATATGGTGTCCTGCATTAAATGCGTATCCATCTAATAGTCCCACAAGATTATTAATTTTATCTTCGTCATCTTTGCCAAGTGCATTTGGTACAATCGTAAATGTATATGATATACCATCTAACGAGCTGTCATAAGGTATTTTTGATACTGAATTCATTGATGCTATGGCACCTTTTGTATCTCTGCCATGCATTGGGTTTGCACCTGGCGCAAAAGGTTCTCCTGCCTTTCTTCCGTCAGGCGTTGCACCTGTCTTCTTGCCGTACACAACATTTGATGTAATTGTCAAAACAGACAGTGTTGGTATAGAGTTTCTGTAAGTCTTATGCTTCTTAAGCTTATTCATAAATCTTTCCACAATGTCAACTGCTATTGAGTCAACCCTGTCATCGTCATTGCCAAACTTAGGGAAATCACCTTCCACTTCGTAATCTACCGCTATGCCATTTTCATCTCTTATGGCTTTTACTTTGGCATACTTTATGGCACTTAAAGAATCTGCCGCAACAGAAAGACCTGCGATTCCAAACGCCATCGTCCTTACGATATCTCTATCATGCAAAGCCATAAGGGATCTTTCATAAGCGTATTTATCGTGCATGTAGTGTATTATATTCATAGCCTTAACATACACTTTCGCAAGCCACTCCAGCATATTGTCGTATGCTGCCATTACCTCATCGTAATCTAAATATTCAGACGTTATAGGATTAAATTTTGGTGCCACTTGTGTTTTATACCTTTCATCGACACCGCCATTTATGGCATATAGTAGCGCCTTCGCAAGATTCGCCCTTGCTCCAAAAAATTGCATCTGTTCTCCCGTCTTCATGGCTGATACACAGCAAGCAATACTGTAGTCATCATTGTATATTGGCCTCATTAAGTCGTCATTTTCATATTGAATAGAGCTGGTATCTATAGATACCTTGGCACAAAACCTTTTAAAGTTTTCAGGAAGATTTTTAGACCATAAAACTGTCAAGTTTGGCTCAGGTGCAGGACCTAAATTATACAATGTGTTTAGAATCCTGAATGAATTTTTAGTTACAAGAGGTCTTCCGTCTACGCCTACACCGCCAATTGATTCGGTGACCCAAACAGGATCGCCGCTAAATAGCTCATTGTAATCAGGAGTCCTTAAGAACCTTACCATTCTAAGCTTCATGACAAAGTGATCCATTAACTCTTGCGCCTGTTTCTCTGTCAATGTACCTTCTTTAAGATCTCTTTCAATGTATATGTCAAGAAAAGTAGATACTCTGCCCAGCGACATAGCCGCACCGTTTTGTTCCTTTATAGCAGCAAGGAAGGCAAAGTATGTCCACTGCACAGCTTCTTTTGCATTTTTTGCAGGTTTTGATATATCATAGCCATACTTTAAAGCCATTTCCTTCATTTCGTTTAACGCTTTTATCTGTTCTGTCAGTTCTTCTCTCAATCGAATAGTTGCTTCATCAAATTCATCGTAATCAAGTTCAAGTTTTTCTTTTTCCTTTTCTTCTATGAGTCTGTCTATTCCGTAAAGTGCGACTCGCCTGTAATCCCCAATAATTCTTCCTCTGCCATACGCATCTGGAAGACCTGTTATTATACCGGCATGTCTTGCTGCCCTTATTTCCGGAGTATATGCATCAAACACACCATCATTGTGGGTCTTTCTGTACTTCGTAAATATTTCTTCTACTTTTGGGTCGACTTTATATCCATAAGCCTCACAAGCTTTTTTGACCATCCTTATGCCACCATAAGGCATTATAGCTCTTTTAAGAGGTTTGTCTGTCTGCAATCCAACTATTTCCTCAAGATCTTTGTCTATATACCCCGCATCGTGGGATGTTATAGACGATACAGTTTTTGTATCGATATCTAATACACCTTTTTTTAATTCTTCCTTCATTAGCTCGAGAACTTTATTCCAAAGCTTAATAGTCTTTTCTGTAGGTCCCTCTAAAAAGCTGTCATCACCTTCGTATAACGTGTAATTTTTCTGTATGAAATCTTGAACGTCAATAGTCTTTTGCCACTTGCCCTCCTGAAACCCGCGCCATTCGCTAATCATCTTTATTCCCCCTAATGATTTATTATGGTTTTATTATAGCTGTTTTGTTCTTTGTAGTCAATATACTGTATACACTTCAGAAAATTTATTATCTTGAAACATCAACCTCATTGTATCACTATCAAAGTGTAAAAAATATGACATATATCACATTTTGATACAAATTTTATGTTTTTGGGATATAATTTAGTAAGGAGCACAGTTATACTGTTTAGGAGGAATCTAAGATGCCAAAGATGAGAATAGATAAGCTTTTATCAAATATGGGATATGGCACAAGGAAAGAGATTAAAAATTTTATAAAAGAAGGCCTTGTTTCAATAAATGATGTGATAATCAATGACCCTGGTTTTGCAATACAACCTGACAAAGACGTCATCACATTTAGAAGTGAAAAAGTCTTATACAAAGAATACATATATATAATGATGAACAAACCCAAAGGCGTCATCTGCGCAACTTATGACCCATCAGAAAGAACCGTTGTAGACCTTTTGCCACACCATATAAAATCAAGAAAGGTCTTTCCAGCAGGAAGACTTGACAAAGACACAGAAGGATTGCTTTTAATCACAAATGACGGAGAACTGTCACATAAGCTTTTATCGCCAAAAAAGCATGTTTTTAAAAAATACTATGCAGAAGTTTTAGGCTTTATCGACGAAGATGACGTGTCTTTGTTTTCAGAAGGCATATTATTAGACGATGGTTATAAGACTATGCCTGCAAAACTGGAAATAATATCTTCAGGCACTATCTCAAAAGTAAATATCTCAATCAGAGAGGGGAAATATCATCAAATAAAAAGAATGTTTGAAGCGATAGGCTCGAAGGTCATCTACTTAAAAAGGCTTTCAATAGGTCAATTAAAATTAGATGAAAATTTAAAAGAAGGGGAATGGCGGGAATTAAATGAAGAAGAAATAAAATTGCTTAAGTCAATTGAATAGCTATTTCAATTGACCAGTTGCACAGTGGGATATCATAATCGATATAAGGCTTTCAGCTCCTTCATTGCTATTTACGCCATCTTCCGTTATGCCATCACTGCAGCCTCCACTATCTTCGTCGTATAAGCTTAACCCTTTTGAGTTTTTTCCGTAAAACCATTTGTCACAGTCTATGGCCCTTTTTTTGTATTTTTCGTCGCCTGTCAATTTATAAGCATCTATATACATGAGAGCCATCGTATACGCTTCTACAGGCTGTTCATCATATTCTGCAATGTCTTTGCCTTTTCTATACCATCCTTTGCATCCAACAGCTTTAAAATAGCCGTTTTTAAAGCAAACACTATCCAAAAAATCGACTGTCTTTAAAGCGACATCCAGAATTTTTTCATCTTTAGCGATTGAAAAATACTTTAAAAGCGATAATGGAATGATTCCATTATCGTATGACACTACATCTTCAAACCACTGCCAATCTTCACTTGAATTTTTTTCGTACCCCTCAATGATATTGTACGCCAATTTATCCATCTTTTTTCTGACAAAATCTTTGTCTAAATTCTTAAAAGAATTGTAAACATAGTATAAGCCTATCAAGGTGTATGCTTTACCTCTGATGTAATTTAGAGTATCCACTAAAGGCAGTGATTTCTCAATCATCTTATACGCAGACAACTTTACCCTTTCATCTATATCTGCATTTATTAAATACCCTAAAGCCCAAATGCACCTGCCAAAACAATCTTCTGAAAAATCTTCATCAATAAATTTCCTATCGAAAGACATGAAATTTCTAAAATGTCCGTCTTGTTCTTGTGCGTACATCAAAAATGACAAGTATTTTTTGATAAGGTCAATATACACATCATCTTTGTACTTTTCATACATCATAGTACAGGCTATCAAAGCCCTTCCATTGTCGTCCGTCGTATACCCATATTTAGGATTAGGGACAGAGCCAATAGAGTGCTGCATCATACCTGTATCATCTGTCAGTATAAACAAATGGTTAAACATTTTTTTGCCGTCCACAGTACGTCCCTCCTTGTTTATACTGCTGCTTTTGCATCATCCTCTAAATCTTCAAATATTCTCAAGAACAATTCAACATATTCTAATGCAACGTTGTCCCACATCATCGTTTTTCCATAAACTTTTATCTTCTCCTCCATGATTTGCTTTTCGTGGGGATTTTCTATGGCAAAATTTATGCAGTTTGCTATAGAATCAGGATTTTTAAATTCCGCCAACAATCCCCTTCCATCGCTTAAAATTTCTTCAGCGTATTTGTATGGTGTTGACACAACTAATTTTCCTAAGCCTGCAGCATATGCCAATGTTCCACTAACCGCTTGTTCTCTGCCAATGTATGGCGTCAAATATACATCAGAAAGCTTTAAGTATTCTACGATCTCCCTTTTTGTCAGATATTTATTGACAAACTTTACATTGTCGTTTAGATTTAGCTCATTTACCTTCCTTACAAGAAAATCTCTGTAAACTTCCCCATCTGACTTGACTATATTAGGATGTGTCTGACCCAATATAAGGTACAATATATCAGGATATTTTTCCTTAACTTTTGCTATGGCTTCTATGCCATATTCTAACCCTTTTCCAGGACTTATCAGTCCAAATGTGCTTACGACGAATTTTCCTGCATCAATGTTGTATTTCTTTCTCAAACTTTCACTGGACAGCGTTGGCAGATTTGGAACTCCGTGAGGCAATACTACGATTTTTCTTTCATCAACACCATATAAATTGACAAGAAGTGGAATTGTGTTTTTGGCCATAGTGACAACTCTTTTGCTCTTTGTACACAATTCTTTTAAAATGTGCTTTTGCTTATCAAGTGGGTTAGACAATATCGTATGAAGAGTTACGACATAAGGCACTTTTAAATTGTCTACAAGGTCTAAAATATATTCGCCCCACTCACCGCCGTAAATTCCATATTCATGCTCGATGACTAACAAATCAATTAATGAATCATTTAATTTATTCGCAAGTTCTAAATAGCTATTTCGGTCGTGTTGCTTAAGCCTATAAATAACATCATCACCATAATCATATTCTTTATCGTCTATCGCAATCACTTTTGGTTCATTTATAATTTTAATATCTTTAAGCTCATTTACCAAATCTTGTGTAAATGTAGCTATGCCGCATTCTCTCGGCGGAAATGTACTCAAAAACGAAATGTTTATTTCTTTATTCTTTACCATTCATAACACCTCCATCAACTTACAGCATAATCGTTAATGTCATTTGCATAAACTTCATCTTCAATTTTCCTCATGCCATCTATCACGCTATTTGAAGCTACGACAGCATTTATCAAATTTACATTTCCTTTGACTTTGACATTGTCCCATAAAACACTGTGTCTTATGATGCTGTTAGGACCTATACGCGTATTATCGCCTATAATCGCATACGGACCTATCTCTGCTTTGGCATCTATTTTGACGTTACTTCCTATAAAAACAGGCTCAACAATTTTTACAGAATTATCGATTGTGATTTTTCTACGCTTAGTATCATGATCATTTATGTCAACGTATTTGCAATACTTTTTTAATATGTCAAAGTGGACTTTTTTGTACTTTTCAATTGTTCCTATGTCTATCCAATACCCGTCATACCTATACGCAGCCATTTTATAACCTTTTGATAAAAGTTTTGGATATGTATCCCTTTCTATCGATACCACTTCATCTTTGGGGATTTCATTTAATAGCTGCGGTTCAAACACGTATATTCCTGCATTTATCCATTTTGAATTAGTCTCGTATGGTTTTGGTTTTTCTTTAAACGCTGTAATGTAATCATTATCGTCATATTCTATCACGCCGTATTGCGAGGGATCCTCTACTTTAGTCATTGCAATAGTAGCTAATGCTTTTTTTGACTTGTGATGCTCCACAAGACTTCTAATATCGATATCACATATAATATCTGAATTTAGCACTAAGAAAGTATCGTCGAAAAATTCCTCAGCATTTTTTATAGCTCCGCCTGTTCCCAGCGGTATGTCTTCTTTGATGAATGAAACTTTTACCCCTAATTTTTCACCATTTTTAAAATAATTCTCAATATGATTAGATTTATAGCATGTGCTTATTACAACTTCGTCTACACCTTGATTCTTAAGTCTTAAAATGGTAGATTCTAATAATGGTCTACCCATTATTGGTACCATAGGTTTAGGAAGAAAATTCGTCAGAGGTCTTAGCCTTGTACCTAATCCTCCTGCCAGCAATAATGCTTTCATTCGAATTCCCCCTTCGTCAATATTTAGTTTTTGTTTAACAATTAGAATTTATAAACGTGTCGCAATCAAAGTACAATGTGAGTTAAATGTGAAGATACATCAGTAGTATTAGCACTCTATATAAACGGCTGCTAACAATTAAAATTATAATCCTTTTAATTCCATAAGTCAAGAGGGTCAAAGGATTGTAAACGTTAAAAGACTTTATACAAAACCTCCATCTACAGTCAATACTTGACCTGTTATAAATGAAGATTGATCCGATAGCAAAAAAACCACTGCCTTAGCGACTTCATCTGGCATCCCAAGCCTTTCGAGAGAAGTTCTTGTCGACAGATATTTAAGTGTATCATCTGACAAGTCTTTATTCATGTCTGTTTCGATTACCCCAGGTGCAACACAATTAACTCTTATATTTGATGGTCCCAATTCTTTTGCCAATGCTTTTGTAAAAGCTATAATAGCACCCTTTGAAGCAGAATATGGCACTTCACAAGATGCGCCGTATATTCCCCACATGGATGAAACATTCACAATAGCACCTTTTTTACTTTTTAACATGTACTTTAAAGCGCTTTGCGTACAATTAAACATGCCATTTAAATTCACATCCATCATGTATCTCCAATCTTCTGCTGATACATCCATAAAAGGCTTAATTTGTGAAACACCAGCATTGTTGACCAAATAATCTATGCGACCAAATCTATCAACTACATTTTTCATCATCGTTTCTACTTCTTCTCTATTTCTAATGTCTGCTTTAAATACATCTGCATATCCTAAGTTACTTTTTATATAATTCTTTAAACTACATGCACTATCGTAATCTGTATTGTAATGAATTGCCACACATCCACCTAATTTTGCTACTTCTTTACATATAGATGAACCAATGCCTCCAGAACCACCTGTAACAACGACAACTTTTCCACTGAACATAAAAACATCTCCTTTAATAAATTAAGCCGCTTATAGATAGGTTATACAAAAGTAAAACAAAAATCAATAGAAAAAAAGTGTATGAAGCACTCATACACCTTTTGTGGTTATTTTTTTATGGCCTCTACTGTATTTTTTGTAGTGCTATAAAGGCCAGATGCTCCAAGACCCATGGCAGTTCCCAGTAGTATTCCTTTTAAAATATCGCCGGGAGCTATGTAAAGTATTCCTAAAGCTATTCCAAATATCAACGAAATCAATGCTGAATATTTTTTAGGTAAGCCAATTTGTTTTACTACCTCTACCAAACCTATTATCAAAGGTATCAACGACACGTCGTAAACATCCATAATAAAATCCCCCTAAATAAATATTTCTAATAACATTATATTTTGTCCCGCATCTTTTAAGACATGAAATTAAAAAGGCATATTTAAAAAATACTTAATAAAAAAAATCAACAAATAAGATAAAATAAAAAAGATCCCATTGACTGGAATCTTGATATCACTGGAGCGGATGACGGGATTCGAACCCGCGGTCCTCGGCTTGGGAAGCCGATGCTCTACCACTGAGCCACATCCGCAAAATATTCTTTTTTAAATACAAAAATGGCTCCTCAGGTAGGGCTCGAACCTACAACCTACCGGTTAACAGCCGGTTGCTCCACCATTGAGCTACTGAGGAATATATTATCCGGCAGCGACCTACTCTCCCGAGAAATCAGTACCATCGGCGCTGGAGGGCTTCACTTCCGTGTTCGGTATGGGAACGGGTTTTTAACCTCCGCTATTGCCACCGGAAATCTTTCGTTCATTTTCTTTGCATATTCTTCTGAAAAAATCTTATCAACGCTCACAAATTTCGCTTATCAAA
>NZ_MSQD01000027.1 GCF_002102475.1 Thermoanaerobacterium sp. PSU-2
AATAAAATTTAAATAATAATGCAAAATATAATAAAAAAAATAAGGAATGATTATATGCTTAAACATAAATTTTACGTTGGTCTTATAAACGGAATAATACTAAGTATATTACTATGGACTCTAATTATTATCACAATTAAAATTATCAATACGCTCCATCTTTTTTAAGCACAGCAGGTATAGTCTTAAAGAGAATATTTAAGTCAAGCCATAAATTCCAGTTCATAATATACTGCATATCCATTTTTATTCTTTCTTCATAATCCACGTTATTCCTGCCGCTAACCTGCCACAATCCTGTTACACCAGGCAGTACACGCAAAAGATACTTTCCATGCTCTTTATACATATTTATTTCCTCTAAAACAATCGGTCTTGGACCAACTAAGCTCATATCACCTTTTATGACATTAAAAAGCTGTGGCAATTCATCAAGACTCGTTTTTCTGAGAATTTTCCCTATTTTCGTCATTCTTGGATCATCTTTTAGTTTAAATGTTTCTTCATATTCCTTTTTTAAATCGGGATTCTCAGATAAAATTTTTTCTAATACTTCCTGTGCATTTACCACCATAGTTCTAAATTTATAAACATCAATTAATTTTCCGTTCAATCCAAGCCTCTTATGCCTAAAAAGTATAGGCCCAGGCGAAGTTATTTTTATTAAAATAGAAATCAAGACTAATAATGGCGATAAAATTATTATCAAAAACAACGAAAGCATAAAATCAATCAGTCTTTTTAATCTCGCAGTTGTCCCACTGATTAAAACATCTTTTATTTTTAATATAGGAGTATCTTCTATAAATACAATTTCCACTGGGTAGTTCATCAAATCAACCGCATTTCCTAAAGTATAAATACTTATATATTTTAAAAGACAATAATCAATAATTTCTTCAACATTATCAACTTTGGAAGTAATAATTATCGATTTAACATTATATTCATTAATAATTTTTTTAAAATCCCTAATATCTCCAACGCAATTCAAAAAACTGCTATTCTCGACATGTTTAGATAAAACGCCTAATATTTTAAGTCCAAATACATGTTTTGTATCTATTTCTTTTATTAAATTTTCACTAAAATATTGAATTTCGCCAATTACAATTGTGTTGACTAACCCTTTTCCTTTGCTATATTCTTTCTTTATAAGATATAAGATAAAATATTTACCAGTAACTTGAAATATAAACGATAAGATGATAAAGTACCCTAAAGTTAATCTTGAAAATATAGTATTCTTAATGGAATATGACATTATAATATATAGCGATGTAGAATATATTAATCCTTCAAATATAATACTTATTTGTTCAAATACATTACTAAAATTTTTTTCATACAATCCTTTAAAATATAGCACTAGCAAATCTGTAACCATAATAATTAAGAAAGAATATATATACCATTTAATATCAATATTTTTAAAAATAAAACTAAAGCGCAAAAATAACGAAAAAACAAAGGAAAGTAATAGAGCAAACGCATCTATTACTATATTAAAAGATTTATATCTCATAATATTATACACCTTCACTTTAAGCTAATAATTCAAAATAACTCCTTAAGCCATCTTCCCAATTTCTTAACTCATAGTTAAATCTCAATTTTAAAACATAATTATTAAGAACAGAATATTTCGGTCTTAATGCCGGTGCATTATATTCTTCTGTCGTTATAGGTTCTACATTAATATTCACATTGGCTATTTCAAATATCTTTTTAGCAAATTCATACCAAGTTGTCTCTCCGCTGTTTGTCATGTGATATGTCCCGTATGCATCTGTTTTTATAAGAAAATATAAGCCTTCCGCTAGATCTTTTGTAAAAGTAGGTATCCCATGCTGATCATTGACTACTTTTAACATTTTTCTATCTTTAGATAATCTCAACATTGTTTTAACAAAGTTATTGCCATTTATGCCATATAACCATGACGTCCTTACAATATAATGTTTGTCTAATATTTCTTTTACCAGGTTTTCTCCTGCCAGTTTACTATTACCATAAACATTTAAAGGATTTGGTGTGTCAAATTCTGTATATGGTGTATTTTTACTCCCATCAAAAACATAATCTGTAGATATATACACCATTTTAGCATTTATGTCGCTACATATCGACGCAGTATTACCTGCACCTAAGGCATTTACATTATAAGCCAAATCAATATTTTTTTCGCAGTCATCTACTTTTGTATATGCTGCACAATGTATCACTATATCAGGTAGATATTCTTTTACAAATTTATGCGTAGCATCTATATTGGTTATATCAAATTCATCTCTTCCTGCTAATATAATATCTTCACTGCCTTTTAAAAGCTCATATAAATCATATCCAAGCTGACCTGTTTTGCCTGTTACTAATATTTTCAATTGCATCACCTACCTGTTTTTATACATCTTTTCATAATAGTCCTTATATTCCCCAGATATTATCTTTTCCCACCATTCTTCATTCTCTAAATACCATCTTATCGTTCTTTTCATACCTTCATCAAAATTATATGTAGGTTTCCAACCAAGTTCATTTTGTATCTTTGATGAATCTATAGCATAGCGCCTATCATGTCCTGGTCTATCCTTCACATATTTAATTAATGATTCAGGCTTATTAAGTTCTTTTAATATAAGTTTGACAATCTCTATATTTGCTTTCTCATTGTTTCCACCTATATTGTATACTTCACCAATTTTCCCTTTATGCAGTACTAAATCAATTGCTCTACAATGATCTTCCACATATAACCAATCCCTTACATTCAATCCATCACCATATACCGGCAGCTCTTTGCCATGCAATGCATTTATTATCATAAGAGGTATTAATTTTTCAGGAAATTGATATGGTCCATAATTATTTGAACATCTTGTTATATTTACAGGTATTCCAAACGTATGATGATAAGCTCGAACAAGCAAATCTGCCGATGCTTTACTTGCAGAATAAGGGCTGTTTGGTGATAATGATGTTTGTTCGGTAAAATACCCTGTTTCTCCAAGTGAACCATATACCTCATCAGTAGATACCTGTAAATACTTATTAACGCCATACTTTTTTGCTGCATCCAATAAAACCTGTGTACCTAAAACATTAGTTTTTAAAAATATACCTGGATCTTCTATACTTCTGTCAACATGAGACTCTGCAGCAAAGTTTACAACATAATCTATGCCATCCGAAAATATTTTTCCAACTATCTCCCTGTCTGTTATATCGCCTTTAACAAATACATAATTAGAGTTATTTTCTACATCTTTTAAGTTTTCAAGATTTCCTGCATATGTAAGTTTATCAAGATTTATTACTTTATAATCTTTATGTTCTTTAAGCATGTATTTTATAAAATTACTTCCTATGAACCCTGCTCCACCTGTTACCAATACCTTCATCTTAACACCTCACCTGTTTTTTGTAGTCCAATCAAACCCTATTACCGGATCATCCCATGGTATCCTATATTCATCAGGATTTTTAGGATTATATGACATTGTAGTAAAATAAGTTATTATTACAGGTTCATTTCCCAAAACTCTATATCCATGTGCAACACCTGCAGGTATTAATAATAAAATTGAATTATGCTCACCCATATAAAATACATTTGTCATACCTTTTGTAGGCGAATCATCTCTCATATCATGCAGTACAACCTGTGCATTGCCTTTTGGGAAAAACCACAAATCATCCTGTAATTTGTGGTAGTGAAATGCCTTTATTACACCAGGATATGTAAGAGACATAGAAGCCTGTCCAAATTTTTTTAAGAGGTTATCATCATCTCTCAATATCTCCATGAAAAAGCCTCTATCATCAACATGCTTTATAAGTTTTTTTACTTCTACCCCTTGTATTAATTCTTCCATTATTGATCCTCCATTTCTTTTGTAGCTGCTGCATATTCTAAAGCGTCATTAAAATTAAGCTCTATATTATACGATAATTCATTCGCTCTTTTTAATGATTCAAACGTACCCGCATCTGTCCATGAACCCTCGAGTATATCATACGTTAACGTACCATCTTTTATATATGCATTATTTACATCTGTTATTTCAAGCTCTCCTCTTCCAGATGGTTTCAGTTTTTTTATTATGTCAAAAACTCTGCTGTCATACATGTATATCCCTGTTACACAATAATTGCTTTTTGGATTTTTAGGCTTTTCTTCAATTGATATTATTTTATCTCCCTTTAATTCTGCGACGCCAAATCTCTCTGGATCCAGAACTTCTTTTAATAAAACTTTTGCACCTTTTTCTTGTTTTTTAAAGCTTGACACAAATGAATTGATATTATCTTCAAATATGTTGTCACCAAGTATTACAACACATTTATCGCCATTTACAAAATGCTCGGCTAATCCCAAAGCTTGCGCGATACCACCAGGCTGATCCTGAATTTTATATGTAAATTCTACACCGAGCTCATAACCACTGCCAAGAAGATTTACAACACTGCCCATATGCTCTTTTCCAGTCACAATAAGTATTTCTGTAATTCCTGCCTCGATTAACCTATAAATAGGATAATAAATCATTGGATACTTACCTACAGGTAGCAAATGTTTGTTTGTCACTTTTGTCAGTGGAAATAACCTTGAACCTGTTCCACCTGCCAATATTACACCTTTCATTTTTAAAATCTCCTTTCTTTGATTGCCCAATAATTTAGATTCATGCTTATTCTTTTTTTTATAAACAATGGGACAAATCTATGCCTTAAACCGCACTGATACCCAGAATATCTGAATATAGCATCAATGACAGCATAAACTACCCATTTTTTATCACTATGCCATAAAAACTTAATCTCATCTTTCAAAAATTTAATTCCTTCGCCTTCTGCTTTTCCATATTTTAAAATCCAACTATTTTCTGAAAAAAATACGCCAATATCAAAATTTCTTCTAAACTGCTTTATCGGATCATAATTATGATAATGAATGACTTTTGCATTTGGAGCATATACTATCTTATATCCATTTAATATAAGCCTCGATGCGATAATCATATCTTCATTCATTATTGTCTTATCCGGAAATCTCCCAACCTGCTCAAATTCTTTTCTCCTTATTGCAGAACACACATTTGAGAAAAAAAACGCTTTAATCTTTAATTCATTAATATTTTCTTTGCTTTTTATAAATCCTTTTTCCGGATAGTTAAAAAGTCTCGCAAACTTCTCAGTTGGTATAGCTTTTTCATCTACTATTTGCCTTCCGTATACTGCAGCAACATCAGTATTTTTTAATGGTGTAATGATGTTTTCAATAAAATATTCGTCATATGGTAGTGCATCCTGTGTTAAAAAAATAATAATATCGCCTGTAGAATTTTCTACAGCAAAATTTCTCGTACCACCATGATCAAAATCCCTACGTTTTATTTTTATTACTTTAGCTCCTTCTTTTTCTGCGATCTCTGCAGTGTTGTCACTAGATTCAGAATCCACTACTATTATTTCATCGGCTCTTTGCGTCTGATTCTTTAACCTTTTTAGGAGGTCTTCGATTGTTTTTTCACAATTTAGAGTTGGAACTATTACTGAAACTTTCACCTGCAATCACCTTTTACTTTGTTTTTACCTGGTATAAGCATAACAATTATAAACCCAAGATTTCGCAAAAAGCCATATTTAAAAAATTTATACTTAAATATACGATAAATCCTTTTGAATTTGCCAACTTCAAAAAGTGTAATAAAATTATAAACAATATCTTTTTGTTCTTTTGCAAGCATATTTCCATATATTGAGTAAAACTCTTTGCCTTGGTTAATAATTTTATTAATTGTTTTAACTGCTTTATCATATTTTAAAGATCTATTTATAAAATAAGAAATTTTATATCTTTTTGCACCTGTATCATTAGCTCCATGTTGCCTATATAGTATAAGTGGTTTATCTATATACTCAACAACACCAAATGATGATGCTACAAGAGCAAGCCACCAATCATGCATTATTGCGTTGCTTAGAACTGTTCCCAATAAATCTTTAAGTTTTCTATTTATCATAACAGTACAGCCTGTAACATTGTTTTGTATTAAAAGATTATTTAATCTTTTTAAATTTGGATTTAACTTTTGATATTTCCAAAAAGATTCATCTATTATTTTTAAACCAACATTTACAACTTTTAAATTAGAATGAATCAATACAGGCTTATCTGGATAAAATTTTTCCGAATTTTGCATTTCGTTTAGAGTAATCTCTATCTTATTAGGTAGCCAAACATCATCTTGATCGCAGAACATAATGTAATCAGCAGTAGAATATTTTAATAAATTAAAGAAACTCATTGATGCTCCAAGATGCTTATCACTATCATTGATAAAATATATTTTCCCATTAAACTTTTTGATATACTCTTCTATTATATCTAACGTTCTATCACATGAACCATCATCACGTATTAATAACCGCCAATCTTTATAAGTCTGATTTAAAATGGACTCTATTTGTTCTTTTAGATACTTTTCTCCATTGTATGTTGATAAAATGATATCTAACATATCGTTTTCTCCATTTTTTATAATTCTCAAATTAAATGTCTTACTATAAATGAGAAAATTTGA
>NZ_MSQD01000028.1 GCF_002102475.1 Thermoanaerobacterium sp. PSU-2
TAAGCTTTCTGCATTCCCTGCTACCCCTTTTATCGATTTGCTTATCTGCTCTATCGACGCTGATATCTGCTCTACCGAACTTGCTGTGCTTTCACTGTTTCCCGCTACTTGATTAGTAAGACTGTATAATTTTTCTAAAGAATTATTAGCATTATCGACAAACTTAACTAATTGCTCTATACTTTCTTCTACATCATTTATTATTTCAGTTAACTCTTCAGTACCTATTTTAGTAGATTCTATTGTTGTTGACTGCTCCTTTAATCCACCAAATACCCTCCTGGTAAGATCTATAAATTTTCCCAATCTACTATCAATATCATCTACAGCATAAACTGCTCTCCTTAAATTTTCATGATATGTCGTACCTTTTATCAATTTTCTTGCAACATTTTCCTTAAAACTCATTATTGTACCTCCTCAAATTTTTATTTAATATTTTTATACAAATTCTTTGTCACAGATTTTTTTGAGCGCAGTTGTTTTCACAATTCCAGCAACATCCAAAATACATGCTACATTTCCATCACCTAAAATAGTTGCTCCAGAAAAAATATCAAGTTTTCCTATGTATGAGCTAAAATTTTTAACTACAATTTCTTGATTGCCAATAAGTTCATCAACGACCAGTCCAAATCTTTTTTCGGCAACGCCTAAAATTACGATGATAATATTTTTATTTCCTCTCTTCCTGGGTACTTTAAAATAATCATGCAGCCAAATTAGTGAAATTGTTCTTTCTCTAATAATTACAACATCTTGCTTTTTAACTTTTTTTATTTCTTTTTCATTTAACCGTACAATCTCTATTACATTGCTTACTGGAATAGCATATATTTCGTTATTTATTCGTATTAAAAGTCCATTTAAAATAGCCAACGTCAATGGAAGTTTTATTATAAACTTTGTACCTTCCGATTCTTTTGTTTCAACTTCTATAACTCCATTAAGCTTATTAATATTATTATGAACAATATCCATTCCTACTCCACGCCCAGAAATATCACTGATACTTTGAGAAGTAGAAAATCCAGGTTTGAAAATTAGCTCTAAAATTTCTTTATCATTTAATAAGTCTGAATCCTGACGCGAAATTATTCCCTTTTCTAACGCAGCTTCTTTAACCTTATTCAAATTAATTCCACGTCCATCATCCTGAACTATTAGAATAAACTGATTTTCTTGATGATACGCATTAACTTTTATATTGCCCTTAGGATTTTTACCTGCTTTTAAGCGCTCATCAGGTGCTTCTATTCCGTGATCAGCAGCATTTCTGATTAAATGTATTAATGGATCTGCTAAATCTTCAATTATAGTTTTATCTAATTCTGTATCTTCACCTTCTATAACTAACTCAATTTCTTTATGAAGAGAATTCGCTAAATCTCTTACTAAACGAGGTATTCTGCTAAATAATTGTTTAATCGGCAACATGCGAACTTTTAATACTAATTCTTGAAGCTCATTTGTTATCCTTGATATCTGATTTGAAATTTCCTCCAAATCCTCAAAAGAATTATCCGAATTATATCGCTCATGCAACAAACTAACAATTTGAGTAATTCTCGATTTTTCAATTACAAGTTCGCCAACCATCTCCATCATTTTTTCTAATCTGCCTATATCCACTCTAACTGTTTGATTTGCCTTATTCTTTGTCTCATTTGTATTTTGTCCTTCATAGCCAT
Source organism: Thermoanaerobacterium sp. PSU-2 (assembly GCF_002102475.1). Lineage (NCBI taxonomy): Bacteria > Bacillati > Bacillota > Clostridia > Thermoanaerobacterales > Thermoanaerobacteraceae > Thermoanaerobacterium > Thermoanaerobacterium sp. PSU-2. The sequence goes on from NZ_MSQD01000028.1 coordinate 1,692, forward strand.
TAGATTTTGTCATGTTACCGACATTATCTGATTGGCTATGTATTAAATTTAAATCAAACAAATCTGCATTAAAGCTTTCAATCTCCAACATTCTATCTAAGACTTTAATTTTTAATTCTTTTTTATTAAATTCAGTAATTAACAAATACGAAATACTTTCTACATCAATATTATCATTCATGTCTGTTATATCAGGTTCACTTTTAATAACAGTGCCCAATTGGTTTAAAAAATTTAAAATCAAAAAAGCACGTACAGTTTTCATAGCACAATCTTTTTTTAATTTCACTTCACATACAAACACATTTAAACCAGATGCTGCAGCTTGTTGTACTTGAATTTGTTGTTCTAAATCGAGATTAAATTTTTTATTTGTTTCCGCATTCATAGTTTCTTTCAATAATTGATCGTTTGATATGTATTTGTGCAACTCCGATAATATTAAAGTTATATCAGTTTTCATGTCTCCATTTGAAAATTCCTCTTTGAGAGTTTTTAACTCATCTAGGCATTTAAAAAGAAGGTCTATCACCTGTTTTATTACTTTGATTTTACCACTTCGTATCTTATCTAACATATCTTCCATCTCATGAGTTAAAATTTTCATTTTTTCAAATCCAACTGCTGCAGACGATCCTTTTAGTGTATGTGCTACCCTAAATAATGTTTTTATTATTTCATCGTCATTTACATTTTGTTCTAGCTTAAGAATATTCTCTTCAAAAAGTTGCAGTTGCTCATCAACTTCGTCAAGAAAAGCTCTGATAAATTCCGGAGTATCATACAATTTATACACCCCCTGCCTGTCAATATTCCGCATTTAACAATTTATCAATTTTCATTATTGCTATAACTTCGCCATCTTGTGTAATACCTAGCCCTTCAAAATAATTTCCATTTATTTCGTCTACCGCTTCAGGAGTCGGTTGAATATCGGAAAACTTTGTAACCTGAATTACTCTATCAACAATAGTACCAACTAATTCGTCATTAAATCTTAATATTACAATACGTGTTGATTTAGTATCAGAATAATCTTCAAGTCCCAATATTCGATGTACATTAATCACTGGCACAATTTTCCCGCGCAAATTTATAATACCTTCTAAATATGATTTGCTGTTATGCAAATAAGTGATTTTTTTAAATCTTATAATTTCATACACTTCATTTATCTTTATTGCATATTTCTCTCCACACAATTCACATACAACATATTGATAATCTAATAATTCATTCAAGCCAAATTCCCTCCAACAAGATATTTAAGCAAGGTTTAGAAAGTAAATCATACTAAACTTTTAATATCTCTATAAATTTTGCTAAAAATTTCTGCTATGCATGGATCAAATTGACTTCCTGCATTCTTTTTTATTTCTGAAATTGCTTGGTCAATTTTTAGCGCTTTTCTGTATATGCGGTCATTTGTCATAGCATCAAAGGCATCTGCAACTGACAAAATACGGCAAAACAATGGAATTTTTTCTCCTTTCAGTCTATGAGGATATCCATTTCCATCCCATCTTTCATGATGGTGCAATATGTATTTTGCTATTGTCTTCAACTCTGGTATATTTGAAATGATTTCATATCCTATTTCTGGATGTTTTTTTATCTCGGTCCAATCACTATCTGTCAACGGTTCACGCTTTTTTAGAACATTTTCGCTTATGCCTATTTTGCCTATATCGTGTAATATTGCCAAAAGAGCTAATTCATTAAGTTCTTTCATTGAAAGGTTCATTTCATTTCCAATAATAAGACAATAGTCTCTTAGCCTCTTAGCGTGTTCCTCCGTTTCCCAACTTTTAAAATGTAGTGTTGCAAGAATTGCATTGACAACAACACTGCGATGACTCTTGTTCATTACAAACTTTTGTCTATTCATTTCTTCTTCTGCATCTTTTATTGCTTGAATAATTGAATCCTTAAATCTACACTTTGAAGATATTCCAACAGCTACACTCAACTGTTCATCTTTTCCGCCTAACTTTATTTTAGTTGAAACAATTGTTTCAATTTTTTTTGCTGCATTTTCCATGTTGCTGTCATGCATGAGTACTAAAAATTCGTCTTCTCCCCATCTCGCAATAATATCATTATTCCCTAAACCATGCTTTAACTCATTTGCAACACTTCTTAAAAGTTTATCACCTTCTCTATACCCAAATGTATCATTAATCAATTTAATGCCATTAATATCTAGCATAACCACTGCCATCGAAGTGTTTTTAAAAGTATCTAATTCACTTAGCCTTTCTTCAACATATTTTCTGTTGTAAAGGCCTGTTAACGGATCATAAATATCTATTTCCATATTTTTTGAATCCATTTCATGCTTTCAACTCCATCTCAAATAATATTTAATTTCATTAAACTCTACAATGATATTGAATTTTGTTGCATCATCCTTTCTACTCTAATTTCATTGATATACAAATAAAAAATAGGATAACCACACGGTTGCCCTATTTCAATTAGTAAGCTGGCAACCCGGCCATCTTAGCAGAATCTGCTTTAGACCCGTGGCTTTGCGTCCTTATCTTTCGATAAGTTTGCTCTTTTCAAGCTCATATTTTTATTCAAAATAGTATAATG
>NZ_MSQD01000029.1 GCF_002102475.1 Thermoanaerobacterium sp. PSU-2
GACTTATCCTAAAAAATATAAAGATTAAACAATCACTAAACATTGTTTTTACTCAAAAATTCACATTATACAATCACAAGATTGTATAATTCTAAAATCATATACATATGTCTTCAAGTATATCCATTTTTGGGTTTTACGCTTTTTGGGTAAATGCCATCTTGAATGTACCTTCTCCCCCGGATTGAACCGGGAGAAAGTTGTTTTATGGCACCAACCCTCTCCGAAGTGCTCAGGTTGCACCCCTGCATTTCCCTATCCCCTCCGGAGAAGAAGATACACTCATACATACAATTATTCTGTAATATTTATATCGCTTTGAGCTCTAAATACTAGCTCACCATTTATAGTTTTTTGACTTTCTTTAGCTCCTAATATCATTGACATTTCTGCAAGTAAATTAATTTTTCTTAAATATCCATTTGTGCTTGAATATATTAATTCAATTGCGTCATCAGTAAATATTGTTTCATTGCATCCTGCACATTTTAATCTTGATGTTATATATTCTTTTGTTTCATCTTTGTTTAAACCCTTAAATGAATAATTTAAAACTATTCGCTGCCTTAATGCTTCATGTGCTTGTCTATTCAACTGTATAATTAATTGTGTTTGTCCTGATAATATAAGTAATGCATAATTTTTTGTGTCCATGTCAAAATTAAATATAATGCGTAAATCATCAAGGATTGAGTTGCTTATGAACTGAGCCTCATCAACGATGATAACGGGAGTTATGTTCTTTGAATGGTAATTTAATATTACATCCTGTATCTGGCGAAACATATCACATTTTCTATGTTTCGGTATTAATCCTAAGCCGTCGGATAAATACCTGTAAAAATCCATAACGGTAAGTGTTGATATTGGTATGTATACAACCTTGATACATATTAGGATTTAAAGAAGTTACAAAGCATTTTAGTGTATATGACTTACCAGATCCAGGATCTCCTGTTATTAACCCAAATCCTTTTTTATCTTTTAAAAATTCTAATCTGCTCATTGCTTGTATATAATCCTGTGATTTGTAGTGATATTTCACATCACAGTCTTTAGAAAATGGATTAAATGTTAATCCATAATATACATTAAACATTGTTTCTCCTTCTTTCTTCATTTACAAAGAAAAGTCTATTTCTTTTCTTCTTATCTTAGAATTATCAATTTTGTTTACTGGATGTATTGTTTGTAAGAGCTTACCGTCTTCGCTAAAAATATATGCTTTATCAAGTGATTTTGGGTAATATCGTATATTTACATAATCACCGATATACTGCATCGGTACTTCAAATTTAACTTTTTCTATTGATACTGTCGCATCTTTAATTACACGCCTTTTGACTCTATAGAGAAATATGTTATCAAGTTCTTCTTTAGAATTTATGAATTTCATCGTGTCTGTGTATTTAATGAATTTCTCTACAGGCTTCATATTTGTTGATGAATGTACTGTTTGATGATATATTCCTTCAATATATTTATTCAAGTTCTCATTCAATTCGTCTATGGAAGATATTTTCTGCCAATCAAATCCATACATCCATTGGTCTTTTAATGTCCTGAAAAATCTTTCGATTTTTCCTTTTGATTCTGGAGAATATGGTTCAGCATAGCATAAGGACGTTCCCAATGATGCACATATTAAATGCAATTGTTCGCTTTGGAATACTTTGCCGTTATCAACAAATAGCTTTTTAGGAACACCTCTTTTCGAAACGGCTTTTTTGAACGCATCAATAAGTGATATGACATTATCTGTATCATAAAATTCTGTATGTGTTATTAACCTTGATGAATCATCCAGAAAAGCAATAAGGTATGTTTTAATCTTCTTGTCGTTGATAATTAAGTATGGACCCATTGATATATCAGATTGCCAACAGTCATTAGGATACTCCATTTCAAAAGCTCTCCTGTCTTTTGTGTTTAATGCTGATGTAGATATTTTAGTTTTTCGAAGATATCTTTGAACTGTAGATAAGGATACTTTATCAAGCTCAATAAACTTTTTAGCTAAAAGTTCCTATAGATTGATTTAGCTGATCTTCTTGGATTATCGAGTTTTAGATTTTTAATATAGGCTTTAACATCATCAGTTAAAATTCTCGAAGTACCTTTGTCGCATCTGCTTTTTGGATATAAACCTTCAAATCCATATTTTCTGTAACAGTAAAGCCATGTCTTAATTGTATTAGGAGAAAATTCTCTTTTACCTAATGAAGGCACATCATAAACTTTAGAAGTAATAACCTCCATATATTCTTTTGCAGTTTCCTGAGTGTAATTTTCATTGATAAGCGGTGCTATCAAAGAAAATTTAAAGTAAGCAATTTTTTGTTTAACATCATTATCCATGCCTAAAAACCTCCTCAATTTAATTATCAGTATTATTGACTGGATAATGATGGTGCATTCACAAAGGTTATGTGGAGAGATAAAATGCAAATTAAATAAATTTATATAGACAAATTCAGATTAAACATTTTTAATCGAATTAAAATAATTATACAGTCAAAAACATCGGTAAATTATGATAAAAACATGGCTTTTGTAAAAAAAGCAAAAAAATTCTACCAAAAATTAAGTTTAAGCTTTTTTGAAAAAATGTACTTTCATCAAATCAAAATAGTGTAAATTAAACTTTAGCTTTTCTTTTGTATATTTGCAAATATTGCTTATCAAAGTTCTGGGAGATAAACTGTTCATTGTTTCAATGTATTCTTGAAAATTAGCAAAAAAGCTGTAAACATAATTCATAATAGAGAGAAATCTCATTTTGAAATAACTAATATTTTGCTGTTTTACAAAAGACAAATTAAACTCTTTAATGATTTCATCAGTAACATATGTAGTGCCATGTCCATCGATAAATATTTTTTTTAAAGAAGTTAGAATAACAGATAAAGGATAGATGAAATATGGCACTAAAAAATCTGGTATTAAAGCATGTGTCTTATGGCACACAGGACAGATAACTCTTGCTATGGTAATATCTATGCAATTATTGTCGATAAAGACACCCCTGCAGTAATAACCATGCCTATACAATTTACCGTTGTAATTGCAATTAGGACATCCAGATGGTGTATCTATGTACAAATATGATTCATTTTCGATATATTTATGTATATTTTTAACTGGAAAGGCTATAATTATCATTGTGATACCTTTCTTGGGGTGGTAATTAATTTTACCGCCCCATTATTTTTTTCTATAATTGTAGGCAAGATTAACCAATCTTATACATGAATATGAAAATTAATTAACTTTACATAATGGATAAGGTTAAATTATTTTGCTTTTTATATCACTTTTTGTATTGAAATAATTTGCTGTATAACA
>NZ_MSQD01000030.1 GCF_002102475.1 Thermoanaerobacterium sp. PSU-2
AAAAGACAAATGAACGAAAGATTTCCGGTGGCAATAGCGGAGGTTAAAAACCCGTTCCCATACCGAACACGGAAGTGAAGCCCTCCAGCGCCGATGGTACTGATTTCTCGGGAGAGTAGGTCGCTGCCGGATAATATATTCCTCAGTAGCTCAATGGTGGAGCAACCGGCTGTTAACCGGTAGGTTGTAGGTTCGAGCCCTACCTGAGGAGCCAATACGTGGCCCCGTGGTCAAGTGGTTAAGACATCGCCCTTTCACGGCGGTAACATGGGTTCGAATCCCGTCGGGGTCACCATAAATTGAGGGCCTTTAGCTCAGTTGGTAGAGCGGTCGGCTCATAACCGATTGGTCCGGGGTTCGAGTCCCTGAAGGCCCACCATAAGTTAATAGATATTGCGGCCCAATAGCTCAGTTGGTTAGAGCGCCAGCCTGTCACGCTGGAGGTCGAGGGTTCGAGCCCCTTTTGGGTCGCCATTATTATACATAATTTTAATACGCCTCGATAGCTCAGTCGGTAGAGCAAGGGACTGAAAATCCCTGTGTCAGTGGTTCGATTCCACTTCGAGGCATTAATGAAAAAAGAGTTTCAGCATAAATACTGAAGCTCTTTTTTTGCAACTAACATTAGCATATTTAAAGAATGAAATTCTTTATAAAGGATTTTTTGTTTTTTCAATCTTTTATATCAAATACAGATTATTTTTATTCGCATTTTCTTATTTCTTTCTTTGAGTTACAAATTCATTTATGAAGCTTGTTGCTAATGATTTCTTAGTTTCGCAAATATTTCGCATACAAAAAGGGCATCGATAAAATCTCGATACCCTTAAATCCTACAAAATCCAGAGCTGGCAAAGGGACTTGAACCCTTGACCTGTTGATTACGAATCAACTGCTCTACCGACTGAGCTATGCCAGCACCACACTAATATAATATATCATGAAAATTGATTTTTATCAAGTATCTATTTTGATAAATGGAAATATAGATTGGGTAACCATCAAAATTAAAGTCTAATGAATGGATATTGATATAAAATAGATAATTATTATTGTCTAATAAAAGATGTTCGATTTCTTGACTTTTAAAATTTAGAGTATCATAATAGAAGTTGGGATAATTATAAATGAATTAAAAGTCAGAGGGGGTCTATATAATATGAACACTAATTTTACTTATTTTATGCCGACAGAAATTATTTTTGGACCGGGCACACTGGAGAAGCTAGCTACTGTTAAATTGCCGGGCAAGAAAGCCTTATTGGTCATAGGTAGTGGCAATTCAATGAGAAAGCATGGTTATCTGGATAGAGTTGTTAATTACTTAAAACAAAATGGGGTCGATTACATCGTCTATGATAAGATATTACCTAATCCAATTGCAGAGCATGTTGCGGAAGGGGCAAAAGTAGCAAAGGACAATGGATGCGATTTTGTCATAGGATTAGGAGGCGGTAGCACAATAGATTCATCAAAAGCAATAGCTGTAATGACTAAGAATCCGGGTGATTATTGGGATTATGTTTCTGGTGGCAGCGGAAAAGGCATGGAAGTTAAATATGGTGCATTGCCTATCGTTGCGATCCCTACGACGGCAGGTACTGGCACAGAGTCTGATCCGTGGGCTGTTGTGACAAAGACAGAGACAAATGAGAAGATTGGATTTGGATGTAAGTATACATATCCTACACTTTCCATCGTTGATCCTGAATTGATGGTGTCAATTCCACCGAAATTTACTGCTTATCAAGGCATGGATGCATTTTTCCACTCTGTAGAAGGATATTTGGCGACTGTCAATCAGCCAGGAAGCGATGTTTTAGCGCTTCAATCCATAAGCCTTATTACCGAGAATCTTCCGAAAGCTGTGGAAGATGGCAATAATATGGAGGCTCGTACTGCATTGGCATGGGCAAGTACTGCCGCAGGTATAGTAGAATCATTGTCATCATGTATTTCACATCATTCGTTAGAACACGCTTTAAGTGCATACCATCCAGAGATACCGCATGGTGCTGGACTTATAATGCTTTCGGTGTCTTATTTTAGCTTCATGGCTTCAAAAGCCCCTGAAAGGTTTGTAGATATAGCAAAAGCAATGGGTGAGGAGATAGTTGGAGGTACTGTAGAAGAACAAGCCATGTGTTTTATAAATGGTCTTAAAAAATTGATTAGAAATATAGGAATGGAAGATCTAAATCTGTCAAGCTTTGGAGTAACTAAGGATGAAGCTACAAAATTAGGGAAAAATGCTATGGATACAATGGGCGGTTTGTTTAATGTGGATCCATACAAGCTATCGTTAGATGAGGTAGTATCCATATACAAAAATTGTTTCTAAATAATGGTGAAAAGCCGCTTAGAGTGATAAGCGGCTTTTTGCTCTTATTAAAGAGATAATTTCCTCAGAGATTTCGCATTTAAAAATTTTTAGAATGATAGACACGTTGATTTATAAAATTTAACTAAGAGCAGCTAGAAATATGTAATTTTCCGTTTTTTACTGGAAATTGAAAGAAAAAATTTGCAAAATAAAAGCATCCTTTCTATAATATGTTTTGCGACAACCTAAATAGAAAGGATGCTGATAAAATGAACAAAAGTTATTTAAAACAAATGCTTATCTACTTCTCTAAGATATACCATCTTGGAGAAAAAATCAATACCCTAAAAGATAAAAGAGCAAAATCTTCAGTAAAAATTTCAACAATTACCTTTGTAGTATTATTTGGATTTATGCTTCAAATAAGGAGTTTTAATAGGTTGGAACATTGGCTTAAAAAAGGTAAATTTAAAAAAGTATTACCTAAAAAGACTAAAATTCCTCGTATAGACACTATTAGGCGTGTTTTAAGTAATTTTGATTTAGATGGCTTAAATGAACTTAATAATAGTATAATCAAGACAAGTACAAAAAATAAGGTTTTTAGAAAAGGAACTATAGATTGACTAAAAGTTGTTGCAATAGATGGTGTAGAGTTATTTGAAAGCACTAATAAGTGCTGTGATAATTGTCTTACACGAGTCCAAAAGGACGGGATTACTCATTACTTTCATAGGTCAGTAATATGTGCAACTGTAGGTTCTGATCCACATCTTATCATAGGTCAGGAAATGCTTGAACCTAAAAGAGATGCTTCAGATAAAGACGAAGGAGAAATCACAGCAGGCAAGCGTTTAATTAAGAAATTGCATAAAGAATTTCATCATTTTGCAGACATCATAGTAGCTGATGCATTATATTGTAAATCTACTTGGATTAAAGAAGTTTT
>NZ_MSQD01000031.1 GCF_002102475.1 Thermoanaerobacterium sp. PSU-2
TTGCCTATCTAGTATACCCATGCTCTCCCTCCTAAACAGAGTCAGGGATAGCTTTAGCTACCCCTCTTTAATCTCCACTGTAACCATTACTAATTTACCTGTTGCCTTTATTAACTTTACTACATTTGCTATTTCAGTTGTTGGCACGTCAAATTGTATTCTGCTTGCACCATCACCGCCTATTTTGATTGCGCTTTGTATTTGTGGCAAAGTAGCTAAAAATTCAATCTTCTCCATCATGATACCTCCCTATGTTCTATCAAATATATACTCATCATTTGCAACTATCTCAATTTCTTCAAGACTAATTTCTACTCGTGGCCTTTCACTATAAAATTTTTTTACCGTTGCTTCAACAATTTGCTTATCATCATCATATGCAAGATGATTTAATGCATCTGTAACAATCTTGCCAATATTATCCCAATCCGGTTTTTTGGTCGGTCTAATTTTGCCTGATAACATTTCTTCTTTTTTCTTTGTGCTTATGCTACTTGGAATTGGAAAATAGGCTGTAATATCTATCTTAAGAGGCCCTTTAAATTGTTTATAAAAATTCCGCAGTGTGTACATCTCTTTTATGAATGTTTCATAATCAACTGTATCTTTTGGCGTATATGTAATTCCATTCTTTAAAACTCTTGGTCTTTGTTTTCCAAGCGGCTTTCCAGGTATTGTTAATTTTAGATAGTTCATAATTCTCACCTTCCTCCAATCCATACTCCTTTTTCTTTTGCGTGTTCTCGTATTGTTCCATAAGCTGCCCATACACCTGTATACTTTGCAAATTCTTTCTCCACAGCACGATGTTTCTCTCTGTATGGTGCTTGTTCGTATGCTGCTTTTGTCTTTTCAAGTGCTATTTTTATTTCTGGAGATTCCCAATTTATGCGCATTTATTCCATCCCCTCGTACTTTTTTACAAGGTCAATGTCAATTTTTGGTCTTGCCATCATCAAGCTGTCAACTAAATCACATATTCTAAAAAGTTTATCTGTAACTTCATCCGGAAGACCAGGAATCAACTCTAATGCAGTCTTTTTAATCTCCATCAATTCTTCCATCCCTTATCCCTCCAATAATTCAGGATTTTCGTAAATATTACCAATTACCTCAGCAAACACGCCATTGTTGTCTGTTAGATGCCATCCAAGAATAGCCGCAACATTTTTCCCTTCTACGAAAAAAGCAGTATGTTTATCTTTGTATTTCACCACTCCACACCATTTATTCCCGTAGCTATCTTCAGCTACAACTATATCGCCCTCGTATATTTCCTGCCCGTTCTTGTCCTTTAAACCGGTGTATTGCCCTACGCTTTCAGGTTCTACAACAACTTTATATTTTTCAATGCCTAAAGGTTTTTCCATTAGGTACTGTATACACACCCCATATCTTTCTCTTACTACATATCCATACATCCACTCACCATTGTCTTTTCTTTTACCTCTAAATTTTATTTCTCTCATCCCTCATGCCTCCTTTAAAAACTTTATTTTTGCATCGCCGTATGCAATGTCGCATTTATTTATGCATATCCTGTATTCATTTCCTCTTGTTTTTGTGCTTTTTTGTATCAGATAAAAATGTTCATATTCCTTTATAAGTTTGCCCTTACCCCGCACTATTTCCCTTTTTCTTTTCTTGTCAGAGCCATCTCCATTTTTCAGATTCATCTCAAATTCAACCTTCATGGTTTGTTACCCCCCACTCACTAATTCAATCTATAGTTCAATTCCTGCCCGCTAAATTCAAAAATATGTCCTTTGCACATCTCGACAATTCTACTTCCTATAGCCTCATCAATATCTATAATTGCATCCACTGTAAGCTCACTAGATACGATGATTGGTGAGTTTTTAAGATAACGATAATTAATAATTTCAAACATGATATTGCGATCTGAATCAGTTATTTTGCCTTTGTATAAGTCATCAATCAGCAATACTGTCGCATTTTTATATTTATCTATTTCATGATTGTAATTTTCTTCGTCCATAATGCATTGTTTAAGCTGGATAATAGCCTCTCTGTATTGCATATAAAGCACGCCAACGTTTTTCTTCATAAGTTCATTCGCAATTGCAATACTTAAATGCGTTTTACCAGAGCCAACTTGTCCTAAAAATGCAATGCTGTTATTCTTAGCATTTTTAAGATTATCAAATTCTTTCACGTATCTAATAGCCATATTCCTCGCATCAATGACTTGTTGCGGTTTATTTGTCGTTATGAAATTTTTAAAAGTCCTTTTCTGAAATGCCTCACTTATGCCGGAATTCTCTAAAATCCGTTTATATGTCTTAACCTCCCTGCATTTACATGGCCTCGCTGTATTTGTCTTATCGTCAATTATCCATTCCATGTCTTTGCAGATAGGACATTCATA
>NZ_MSQD01000032.1 GCF_002102475.1 Thermoanaerobacterium sp. PSU-2
TACCGAGTGGGATCCAGAGTACCACAGGATAGGCAACCCGGTGGGAAGACGGGAGGACCATCTCCCAAGGCTAAATACTCCTAAGTGACCGATAGCGCATAGTACCGTGAGGGAAAGGTGAAAAGAACCCCGGGAGGGGAGTGAAAGAGAACCTGAAACCATATGTCCACAAGCAGTGGAAGCGAAAGCGACCACGTACTTTTTGTAGAACGGACCGGCGAGTTATAGATATGCAGCGAGGTTAAGCGAAAGCGGAGCCGAAGCGAAAGCGAGTCTTAAAAGGGCGAGAGTTGCATATCATAGACCCGAAACCGTGCGACCTACCCATGATCAGGGTGAAGCCGGAGTAAGATCTGGTGGAGGCCCGAACCACGTTGACGTTGAAAAGTCATGGGATGAATTGTGGGTAGCGGAGAAATTCCAATCGAGCTCGGAGATAGCTGGTTCTCCCCGAAATAGCTTTAGGGCTAGCCTCAGGGGGAAGGAAATATGGAGGTAGAGCACTGAATGGACTAGGGGCCAAAGAGGTTACCGAACCCTATCAAACTCCGAATGCCATATTGAGACCCTGGGAGTCAGACTACGAGTGATAAGATCCGTGGTCAAAAGGGAAAGAGCCCAGACCGACAGCTAAGGTCCCAAAGAGCATGTTAAGTGGGAAAGGAAGTAGGATTTCCAAGACAACCAGGATGTTGGCTTAGAAGCAGCCATACATTCAAAGAGTGCGTAATAGCTCACTGGTCGAGAAATCCCGCGCCGAAAATAAACGGGGCTAAAACATGCCACCGAAGCTACGGATTCTGAAAAGAATGGTAGGGGAGCGTACTGTACAGGACGAAGGATAAGCGAAAGCGAATCTGGACAGTACAGTAGAGAGAATGCCGGTATAAGTAACGAGAGTAAGGCGAGAAACCTTACCGTCGAAAGCCTAAGGATTCCTGGGGAAGGATAATCCGCCCAGGGTAAGTCGGGACCTAAGCCGAGGCGAAAGCGTAGGCGATGGAGAACCGGTAATAAATCCGGTACCACCGAAATCCGCTAAAAGAGAAGCAAGGACGCAGCGAGATAAGAAAAGCGTGCGGTTGGTAGAGCACGTCCAAGCAGCGACGAAAAGAGCTTTGAGTGAAGTACCAAAGCTCATAAGAGCTGTGATGGGGAGCCGAAAGGCGAAGTTTCGAAGGGGCTGCCAAGAAAAGTTGCTATCGAGGATGAGGTGCCCGTACCACAAACCGACACAGGTAGGCGAGGAGAGAATCCAAAGACGAGCGGGAGAACCCTCATTAAGGAACTCGGCAAAAAGACTCCGTAACTTCGGGAGAAGGAGTGCCGAAAGGCCGCAGAGAAGAGGCCCAAGCGACTGTTTACCAAAAACACAGGTTTCTGCTAAGTCGAAAGACGAAGTATAGGAGCTGACGCCTGCCCGGTGCTGGAAGGTTAAGGGGAAGGGTCAGGAGAAAATCCAAAGCTCTGAACTTAAGCCCCAGTAAACGGCGGCCGTAACTATAACGGTCCTAAGGTAGCGAAATTCCTTGTCGGGTAAGTTCCGACCTGCACGAAAGGCGTAACGACTTGGGCGCTGTCTTGAAGGGGGACCCGGTGAAATTGTAGTACTCGTGAAGATGCGAGTTACCCGCGACAGGACAGAAAGACCCCATGGAGCTTTACTGCAGCTTGTCACTGAATTTTAGTAATATCTGTACAGGATAGGTGGGAGGCTAAGAAATATGGGCGCCAGCCTATATGGAGCCAACGTTGGGATACCACCCTGATATTACCGAAATTCTAACATAGGAGCCGTAAACCGGCATATGGACACTGACAGGCGGGCAGTTTGACTGGGGCGGTCGCCTCCTAAAAAGTAACGGAGGCGTCCAAAGGTTACCTCAGCGCGGAAGGAAATCGCGCGAAAGAGTGCAAAGGCAGAAGGTAGCCTAACTGCGAGAAAGACAATTCGAGCAGGGACGAAAGTCGGGCTTAGTGATCCGGCGGTAGAGAATGGGATTGCCGTCGCTCAACGGATAAAAGCTACCCTGGGGATAACAGGCTGATCTCCCCCAAGAGTCCACATCGACGGGGAGGTTTGGCACCTCGATGTCGGCTCATCGCATCCTGGGGCTGAAGTAGGTCCCAAGGGTTGGGCTGTTCGCCCATTAAAGCGGTACGCGAGCTGGGTTCAGAACGTCGTGAGACAGTTCGGTCCCTATCCGTCGCGGGCGCAGGAAATTTGAGAGGATCTGCCCTTAGTACGAGAGGACCGGGGTGGACAAACCGATGGTGTACCAGTTGC
>NZ_MSQD01000033.1 GCF_002102475.1 Thermoanaerobacterium sp. PSU-2
CGCCTGAAAGATTCTCCATTCATATTTAATACATGTGAACGGAAAGTTAGACGATCTACTAATGCTGCTACCATAGTAGTATTATCAAACATTTCTGTCCATCTTGAAAATTCAAGGTTCGTAGATACTATTACACTTCCTTTTTCACTACGGTCCGAAATTATCCTAAATAATAAATCAGCTTGGTTCCTATTAAAGCATAGATATGAAAGTTCATCTAGAATCAATAGGTCCACTTTTTCTAGCTGTTTTTCAAGTTTTAGAAGCTTTTTGTACTCTTGTGCTTCTGTAAGTTCTGTGACAAGATTGGCAACTGTATAGAACTTTACGTTATATCCCTCTTTACAAGCCTTTAACCCTAAGCCTATTGAAATATGAGTTTTGCCTGTGCCAGTGTTTCCTATCATAATGACATTCTGCCGTTTGGATATAAATTCACATGTGGCAAGTTCCCATATAAAGGCTTGTTCGACGTATTTGAGTCTGGTATAATCAAATTCGTCAAGGGTTTTCAGGTAAGGGAATCCCGCTTTGTGTATGCGGCGCTTTTGCTGATTTTCTTGCCTGGAAGCTATTTCTTTTTTCATTAATTCTATGAGAAATTCCTCATATCCCATATTGCTATCCATACGTCTAATAATACTTGTGTATTGTGCAAAAGTAGGCAATTTTAGCTGTTTGGCATAAAGTTTTATTGTTTCTTTAGCTACATTTATTTCACTCATCGTGCCACCCCATATTGTTTATCGTATATACTTAAATCAACTTCTTCTACATTTACTGTATCTATAATTTTTTGTGTACTTTTCACCGGTGTGCTGTAATCTGTTAAATAACTGCGGATTAAATCAACAGTAGGTGTAACACCTGCTGGAATTTGTTTTTTAATCTCCACAAGCTTATCTGAACCGTAGTCTACACAAAGTCTCAGAATTTTTACCATGTCTCTGGCTCCGCCAGGAAGTATTTGTCCCCACTCTAATAATTCTTGTTTGACATGGTCTTTTACAGGCTTTGCATTGAATACAGCTCTGGGTTTTTGCTCTAATAGATCTATGTAATGTTCTAGCTTGTAAGTGGTTTTGTTGGAACCATAGCTTCTGTTATGTTTAGCAATTTCCTGTCCACGATAGAAGATGGTTAGTATATTTCCATATGCTTTGATACTGACATTTTTGCCTACATATTTTACTGGTACTGAATAATTGTTTCTATCAAAACGCACTGTTGAATACTCGTCTACACTGACTGATATGCTTTTACTTGAATCAAACACATATTTAGGAAGTGAGTATAATAATGATTTGTCTATTTCATACATTTGGCCGACTGTCTGTTCATGGCCCCGTATCTGATGGGAACGGTATTTCAAACAGTTTGTCATAAGAATTTGGTTTAACTCATCAATATCTTTTACTCTTGGGACAGGAACTAAAATATTGCGTCTTACCCAGCCTACGAGATTTTCTACCAGCCCTTTCTCATTTCCTTTGCTTGGATTGCAGAATTCCATTTTAAATGCATAATGTGCACTTAATGCTTGATAACGAGCCTTAGGCTTGGCATGAGACCCAAAACCTTCCTTTACTGCAACTCTCGCATTATCAAAAATCAGTTTGTGGGGTACACCACCAAAATGTTCAAATGCTTTTACATTACCTTCTAAAAATGATTCCTCATTTTGGCGATAAAATGCCATTACAAAAATATCACAACTATAGCAGAGTCGCATACAGAAAAGATTTATAGTAACTTTTTTGTTGTCAAGG
This sequence comes from Thermoanaerobacterium sp. PSU-2, assembly GCF_002102475.1. Classification (NCBI taxonomy): domain Bacteria; kingdom Bacillati; phylum Bacillota; class Clostridia; order Thermoanaerobacterales; family Thermoanaerobacteraceae; genus Thermoanaerobacterium; species Thermoanaerobacterium sp. PSU-2. Next base: position 1,770 of record NZ_MSQD01000033.1, read on the forward strand.
TACACAGTGGCTTCACCCCAATCTACTTGTGCTGCTTCTCCCGGATCAAATTCAAGGGGTACAAATGCTTTTGGTATTTCATCTTTTAGTTGTTGTACAGCCAATCTTACTGTGGATTCTCCACCTTTAAATCCTTTTTCTTCTACTAGACGATGATATATCCTT
>NZ_MSQD01000034.1 GCF_002102475.1 Thermoanaerobacterium sp. PSU-2
AAAAATTACTATATCAGCATTTTATTTCTTAAATTCCCTTATATTTATTGGTATAACCTGTCCTCTCCTACTAAGAGTTCCTGGTTCAAGATTAGTTAAAGATTCTATCTCCTCAATTGGCATTTTTAAATCTTCAACCAATTGATCACGAGTTAATATTTCTTCCTCCAACAGCTTTTCAACGGCTCTTCTCAATAAAACCGGATTTTCTGGTTCTAATACATCATCTAATGGCTCCTTTTTCCTCCATTTTCTCCGTGATATTTGTTTCATGAGATACGTATATTGACTATCAGACAATACTCCTAAATCTTTACATCTTCTTATCATCATACTAATAGAAACCTTCCATCTCTCTTTCAAAAAAATAAAGTGGTCTAAAGAAGTAGAAATCACATCTTCTAAAAAACTTTCTTCGGGAAGTAGAAAAGCCGTAGCAAACCTGTATGCTTCATCTTCTATTTTATCAAATATTTTTTTGTCGTTGATTAATCCTTTTTCTATACCTTGATGGAGCAATATATGCCCAAGTTCATGCGCAATATCAAGCCGGGTTCTAGCAGCACTTTTTTTGTCAGCGCTAAGGAATATAATAGGTCTTCCTTCTGGCAACAAATAAGAAAAAGCATCTATTTCTTGATAATTGGTTTCATTTCTTGTTACTATAAAACCATTTTTTTCAACTAACAAAGTTACATTGCTTATAGGCCCAAGACCAAGTTTCCACGATTTTCTTACATATATCGCTATTTTTTCTATTAAGTCATCATTAAGATTCTCAATATCAAAACTACTTAAATTAGCCAAATTAACTTTTGGAAATTCTATAAACTCAGAAAGATATTTATAAATTTCTACTAGTAAATTAGCTCTCTGTATCTGCTGTTCTTTTTCTTTTTTATTTGCAGTAGCATAGCTTCTAAAAAAAGCGTTATCACTATTGAATAAATTATCCGACTCTATTGGCTTATAAAAAAATGAAAGTGGAAAATTTAAAATTCTAACCATTTCTCCGAGTACAGCTGCACTAGGAGCAGTTTGACCTAATTCATATTGTGAAACAGCCTGCCGTGTAACAGATAATTTATTAGCTAATTCCTGTATAGTTAGACCACGAATAAGCCTTGCTTGTCTTATCCTTTGAGGTACAATGTTATGCTCTTTATTTTTTGTCATCTCCCGACACCCTTTTTATAATTTCTTGTTTTACTTCTAAAATTAAATCATCATTTATTTCTTCAATTATGTATTCAGGTTTTTCAATTTCCGTCATTATCTTTTGATCTTCTAACAAAGAAACCTTTGCGAACCAATCATTTAAATTAGGTGAAGGAATACCGATGTTTATAAAATTGAGCCCCTCTTTAAAATACCCATGTGTAATTATTAAGTAAACTTCATCTTGCTTTCTTTCATATCCTAATATATCATCAATTGTAAGTTGATTCGAATAACTATAATTCATTCTAAATATATTTCTTCTTGGAATTTGATTCTTATCTTTAACCTGACTAACCGTAAATATACATTTGCCATCTATTGTTCTTATTTCTAAGTGATAATGACTTTTTATGATATTAGGAACAATCTCACATTTTAAATTTCCAATTCTTCCTTCATTAATTGCTTTTTCAATCTGTAGTTCAACGACAACGCTATTTAAATAAGTCTCAATATTTTTAAATAAGAAAGATTCAAAAAGATCTCTATCTCTTTTTATCTGCTGCGTAATTTGATAAGCTTTCTTTATTGTTC
>NZ_MSQD01000036.1 GCF_002102475.1 Thermoanaerobacterium sp. PSU-2
CGTACTTGATACGTATTTAGTCCAAGATTATTCTTTGTCTGTCTAAAGAATATTTCTATAGGCCATCTCTGACTATAGTATTTTAGAATAGTCTCAGTATCTAATTCAGTATCAGTACAGATAAATGCATGTAGAGCCTTCTGATTTTTAAAAGCTTTCTCAGCCCAGCACATTAGAACTACAGCATTATCTATCCCATTTAAGGCTCCTTCATAGCGATATACCCAGTACCTAGAACCATTCACTGTAACGAGGTGAACTTCGTTCTTTTCGATATATTGGGCAAAGTCTTTTATCTGAATTCTGATGCCTTGTGGATAGATAATTCTGTTAGTCTTTAGTGCTCCTATGAGATGGTATCCTCTTTCAAAATGTGCTTCTATTACTTTCTTGTTTATGTACCATGAATCACATAGTCCATATGCTGGTCCTTTAGGTATTGGAAGCATAGATACCATTTCACATATTCTTTCGATTTTGCTTTTGCCACCTTTTTCATAGCGTTCGATGTAGTAAGGCAATACTACTTTGCCGCATGATAGCATCATGGTAAGAAGCTGATGTCCCCAAACTTGCTTTCCTTTTAAATGTGATTGATGAAATCCTGTTGCCTGGATAGAATGTTTAGCCTGTGACGAAGGCTTAGTTTTTTCAGCAATAGTATCATCAAAAATCACAAATATCGGCTTTTTGCAAGTTTGTGATAATTCAAGTATAATACGAATAACTTCCCGCCTTATAGCTCTCCATGCATACTCTATATTCCAAACACCTTGACTTAAGAATTTGCCAAAGGTAGTTCTATGGCAATTAGCAAAGCTTAAATTAACTATATCAGTAACAGTACCACTATAACCCTTTTGAGTGGCAGCAATTATAAATTCTACAATATGGCGAATAACAGGTTTAGTAAAATATAATGCAAAATTTAATTTCATTAAGTACTGGATTATTGATGAATTTTCTGTTATTCTTTTATTATGAGACATTTGCTCCACTCCTACGGTTAATATTGTTATAGTGCAACAACATATTAATACCATAGAAGTGAGCATTTGTCTCTATTTTTTATTAAATTTTTTCATGTAAGTTTATTATGGTAATTTATGTAAGCTAATTTTC
>NZ_MSQD01000037.1 GCF_002102475.1 Thermoanaerobacterium sp. PSU-2
CCCTATAAAGCTTAACCTTCCTAAAGGTGGAAGTCAGTACGATGTCATAGTAGTAGGAGCAGAGCCGGAAGGCGTTGCTGCTGCAAGGTCTGCTGCAAAAAACGACGCCAAAGTATTAATAATTGACAAGCACGATGGCCCTGGTGGCCTAATGACGTACGGCATGTTAAATACCATAGACATGAGTGTATCTCCTAATGGCACATTGCTTACACAAGGCACATTTAAAGAGTTTTTTAAAGGCATAGGCTCCAAAAACTCCTTCGATGTGAAAAAGGCAAAAGAAGTATTCTCAAAGCTTTTGAGCCTTCCAAACATTACCCAGTCGTACAACACTGTATTTGAAAAGCCTATAATGGATGGAAACAAGATAATAGGCATAACAGCATTAAAGGACGGAAAAGAAGTAAACTACTACGGCAAAAGGATAATCGACGCAACACAGGATGCTTCAGTTGCAGCATCTGCAGGTGTGCCTTACATAATCGGCGCAGAAGACATGGGTGTAAAAGGCAAAGTACAAGCATCGACACTTGTATTTAGATTGAAAGGCATAGACTGGGACAACCTAATAAAAATAATAAAATACGAAAAAAAGATACCAGAAACGTATATAAACGACACATCTGCAAACGGGTTTCTATCTATCACAAAAAACTACAAGCCTTCAACGCCTATGCTTAGGCTAAGGGGTCTTAATCTCGGCAGGCAAGATGACGGCACAGTATTAGTAAACGCACTTTTGATATACGGCGTAGACGGACTTAATCAATCATCAATAGAAAGAGGAATGGAACTGGCAAAGAAAGAGCTTCCAAGGATAGTACAATTTTTTAGAGAAAACATCCCTGGATTTGAGAAAGTGCAGCTTGACGGCACAGCAGACGAACTGTATATAAGAG
>NZ_MSQD01000038.1 GCF_002102475.1 Thermoanaerobacterium sp. PSU-2
ACGTCTTCTACCATCTGTCCCATGCTCATTTCTATGGTTAGGTAGGCTTTTACGTGATCTCTTGTTTTTTTGAATGGTTCTTCTGGAAATGGCCATAGTGATATGGGCCTTATTAAGCCTACTTTGATGTTTTCTCTTTTTGCTAATTCGATTACGTTTTTGGCGACTCTTGCTATTGTGCCGTATGCTACAAGTATTATTTCTGCTTCTTCACAGTTTGTCATTTCATATCGTACTTCTTCTTTTGCTGCTTTTTCGTATTTTTTGAATATTTCTATGTTGTGTTTTTCTAATACTTGTGGGTCTAATTCTAATGAGTTTATGATGTTTCTTTTGTTTCTTGTTCCCATGCCTGTTGTGGCCCATGGTTTTTCTTCTATTTTGTTTTCTTCTTTTTTTAGGATGTCAAAGTCTACTGGTTCCATCATTTGGCCTAACATGCCGTCTCCTAATATCATTACGGGGTTTCTGTATTTGTCAGCTATGTGGAATGCTTGTTGTACTAGTTCTGCCATTTCTTGTATTGTTGATGGTGCCAAGACTATGAGCTTGTAGTCTCCATGTCCTCCTCCTTTTGTGGCTTGAAAGTAGTCTGATTGGGATGGCTGTATTCCTCCTAATCCTGGTCCCCCTCTCATTATGTTGGCTATTACGCATGGTACTTCTGCTCCTGCTATATATGATATTCCTTCTTGCATCAGGCTTATTCCTGGACTTGATGATGTTATAAGGACTCTTGCTCCTGCTCCTCCTGCTCCGTATACCATGTTTATTGCTGATACTTCGCTTTCTGCTTGTAAGAATACTCCTCCTACTTCTGGCATTCTTTTTGCCATGTACGCTGTTACTTCGTTTTGTGGTGTTATTGGATATCCGAAATAATGCCTGCA
>NZ_MSQD01000039.1 GCF_002102475.1 Thermoanaerobacterium sp. PSU-2
GGAGGAAAAGAAATGGCAAAGCAAAAATTCGAAAGAAAGAAACCCCATGCAAACATAGGGACAATAGGACACGTAGACCATGGCAAAACGACATTAACATCAGCAATAACGATAGTATTATCAAAACAAGGAATGGCACAAGCGACAGCATACGATGAAATAGACAAAGCACCAGAAGAAAAAGCAAGAGGAATCACAATAAACACAATGCACGTAGAATATGAGACAGAGAAAAGGCACTATGCCCATGTTGACTGTCCAGGACACGCAGACTACGTAAAGAACATGATAACAGGAGCAGCGCAGATGGACGGAGCGATACTGGTAGTATCAGCAGCAGACGGTCCAATGCCACAGACAAGAGAGCACATCCTGTTAGCAAGACAGGTAGGCGTACCATACATCGTAGTATTCTTAAACAAAGCAGACATGGTAGACGACCAAGAGTTAATCGAATTAGTAGAGATGGAAGTAAGAGAGCTGTTAAATGAATATGAATTCCCAGGAGATGACACACCGATAGTAGTAGGTTCAGCATTAAAAGCAATGGAATGCGGATGCGGACAAAGAGATTGCCAATGGTGTGGCAAGATATGGGACTTAATGGATGCAGTTGACAGCTATATACCGACACCAGAAAGAGATGTAGACAAACCATTCCTGATGCCAGTAGAAGATGTATTCACGATAACAGGAAGAGGAACAGTTGCAACAGGAAGAGTAGAGAGAGGCAAGTTAAAAGTAGGAGACGAAGTAGAGATAATAGGATTATCAGACGAAAGCAAGAAGACAGTAGTAACAGGAGTAGAGATGTTCAGGAAGACGCTGGATGAAGCAGAAGCAGGAGACAACATAGGAGT
>NZ_MSQD01000040.1 GCF_002102475.1 Thermoanaerobacterium sp. PSU-2
ATTTAATAAGATCATAATATATTTGATACATAAGCATTTTAAATAATTAATTTAGTATTTTTAGATATATCTATATACAAATCAATGTATCTTTTTTATAATATCTATGTAATCAATATTAGACATTATCATTAATTTTTTTGATATAAATTAATAATTAGGAGGAAAAATTATGACAGTTGAACCTATACGAGATAAAGTTAAAATAAAGCAAATGTATTATTATTTACAAGGTAAAGATCCTAAATACGGTTTACTTTTTAAATTTGGCTTAAATACTGGCTTAAGGATTAGTGATATTTTACCTATAAAGGTCAATGACATTTATACAAGTAATTACAATTTTCGTGAATATCTTACTATAAAAGAGAAAAAAACCGAAAAAGAGAAAAAAATTAAAATTAACGAATCATTAAAAAAGGAAATTGATAAATACATAAAATTAAGATGTTTAAAATATGATGATTATTTGTTTCCAAGCAATAAAGGCGGACACATAGGAAGAATCCAAAGTTACAGAATTTTAAAAGAAGCCGCTGAAACTGTTGGTGTCGAAAATTTTGGTACTCATAGTTTGAGAAAAACTTGGGGCTATTGGAGTTATAAAACATCACGTTATAATATAGGCTTAATAATGGATACTTTTAATCATAGTTCTCAAAAAATCACTTTAAGATATATCGGCGTAAATCAAGAACAGAAAGATGAATTATATACATTAGTTCAGTTTTGACAAAAAATGTCGTAGAAATTTTTGTAATAAAATCTTTAAAATTTTGTTATATTATGCAGGATTTTAGATTTTTCTGTCGAATAAGAGAATATGTTGTAATAA
>NZ_MSQD01000041.1 GCF_002102475.1 Thermoanaerobacterium sp. PSU-2
AAGAAACGAGTTACAATTAACCAATAGACATTGTTATGAAAAATATTATTAAAAGCGAACGATTAATGAAGCTTACGCAATATATCACGATGAACGAAGCGCAGTTTGGCGTATGAGCGAAAGCGAAAGCCGTCACAACGCATAGACGGCGTTAGCCAAACAAGCGAAGAGAATCGATGATATATAGTAAGCGGAATTTGTGAGCGTTAATAATATTTTCAAAAAGCAATGTAAGTAGGTCAAGTTAGAAAGGGCGTATGGTGGATGCCCAGGCACTTAGAGCCGAAGAAGGACGCAGCAAGCGGCGAAACGCTCCGGGGAGTCGCAAGCAGACGCAGATCCGGAGATCTCCGAATGGGGAAACCCGCTTAAGGTAATACTTAAGCATCCCATGGTGAACACATAGCCATGAGGAAGGGACACCGCGTGAACTGAAACATCTAAGTAGCGCGAGGAAAAGAAAGAAAAAATCGATTTCCTGAGTAGTGGCGAGCGAAAAGGAAAGAGCCCAAACCATCACCAATGGTGATGGGGTTTAGGACCACAAGAAGGTATGAAAAGCGAAGCCGAACAGACCTGGGAAGGCAGGCCAAAGAAGGTGAAAGCCCTGTAGGCGTAGGCTTAAAA
>NZ_MSQD01000042.1 GCF_002102475.1 Thermoanaerobacterium sp. PSU-2
GGCGATAGAGGAAATGGTAGCATCAATCAATCAAGTAGCTAATAGTACTGAAAATATTAAAAAATTCAGCGATTCGCTAAGGACTGAAGCACAAAATGGCAGAAAATCAGTAGAAGAAACATTATCTTCTATTAAAGATATTACTGATGCAATTTATCTGACAGGAAACGTAATAAATAATTTAGGAGAAAGCTCTGAAAAGATAGGAAGTATTACGGAGGTTATTGATGATATTGCAGAACAGACCAATTTGTTAGCACTTAATGCGGCAATAGAAGCTGCGAGAGCTGGTGAACATGGGAAAGGGTTTGCGGTAGTAGCAGATGAAGTTAGAAAACTTGCTGAAAGAACAGCTACAGCTACAAAAGAAATAGCTGCACTTATAAAGAGTGTGCAAAAAGAAACGGAACAAGCAGTAAAAGCAATTGAGGTAGGACAAGATAAGGCTAAGCGTGGGACTGAGTTAAGCAATGATATGAGAGTAGCGATAGAAAAAATTGTTGAAGGAATAGAAAAAATAAATAATGAGATCAATGAGGTCACGTTAGCCGCCGAGGAGCAGAGAAATCAAGGACAAAACATAGTAGAAGCGGTAGAAAATATAACAAACCAAGCAGTG
>NZ_MSQD01000043.1 GCF_002102475.1 Thermoanaerobacterium sp. PSU-2
TTCCGAGTTCAATTTTCATTACATCTGAAACATACTCTTTTAATATATCATCAGCAGTTTTGAACTTTGCCAAATCCAATTTCCCACTCTCCTTTACAAATTCCTATGAAAGTATTTTACCATATTACTCTTGATTTGTCAAGTGATGTGGCTAATAGTAGTCTTTCTGTCAAGTGATTTAAACTTTTATCAAATTTTCTTGTGCTGCTAATAGCGCAATATATAATACTATCTCATCCTTCCAATAAAAATACGTAGCCCTTTCGATATGTAACCTTTTCTGAATATATTCTCGCCCTTTCTCGTCAAAATATATTAATTGTAATAACTTTTCCTTATCTGTGTTTTTAAACTTTTGAATTGTTTTTTCTATTATCGCAAACCATTTTTCATATTCTTCTATTTCTTTAGGTGGTTTAGCCAACATCAATGCTTTTATCGCTGTACTATCACTATGGTAAGATTGTCCTTCTCCAACCTTTCCAAAAAGAGGTGTACTTGAATTTAATACTTTTTCTCTATATTCTTTCACTTCTCTTTTCAAGTCAAAGTAGTGATACAAGTGCCATTCAATTTCTTTGTATAT
>NZ_MSQD01000044.1 GCF_002102475.1 Thermoanaerobacterium sp. PSU-2
GTCCGAGTTCAATTTTCATTACATCTGAAACATACTCTTTTAATATATCATCAGCAGTTTTGAACTTTGCCAAATCCAATTTCCCACTCTCCTTTACAAATCCTTATGAAAGTATTTTACCATATTATTCTTAGTTTGTCAAGTAACACTGCTGATATCAAACATTCTGTCAAGTGATTTAGACTTTTATCAAATTTTCTTGTGCTGCTAATAGCGCAATATATAATATTATCTCATCCTTCCAATGAAAATACGTAGCTCTTTCGATATGTAACCTTTTCCGAATATATTCTCGCCCTTCCTCGTCAAAATATATTAATTGTAATAACTTTTCCTTATCTGTGTTTTTAAACTTCTGAATTGTTTTTTCTATTATCGTAAACCATTTTTCATATTCTTCTATCTCTTTAGGTGGTTTAGCCAACATCAATGCTTTTATCGCTGTGCTATCACTATGGTAAGATTGTCCTTCTCCAACCTTTCCAAAAAGAGGTGTACTTGAATTTAATACTTTTTCTCTATATTCTTTCACTTCTCTTTTCAAGTCAAAGTAGTGATACAAGTGCCATTCAATTTCTTTGTATA
>NZ_MSQD01000045.1 GCF_002102475.1 Thermoanaerobacterium sp. PSU-2
TCATCTATAGAAATATATTAATTTCAATTCCACTATGGTTAGATTAAATCGATTTGGACGGTTAATAATCAAATATTAACTGTCCAAGTTTCAATTCCACTATGGTTAGATTAAATCAAAGATTCGGTACAGAAGATGTCGAAGGTATAGAGTTGTTTCAATTCCACTATGGTTAGATTAAATCTGTTCATAGAAGGGTTATTGTTAATAATAGAACCAGGTTTCAATTCCACTATGGTTAGTGTGAATGTCAATAGAAATTTGAGCCGCATGCTAATGAATTTTTGAACCACTTTTGCTATTGAAAAAGTGATCCATGTGCTAATGAATTTCTGAGCCATTACTAATGGACTTTCCCTATGGTTGATATGTTGGTTTTCAAAAATATTCGCTCTTATTTACATATAGTTAATAAAATCATTTGCAAAGTTACCATCTACGCGGATAATAATTTATTCTATTTGCGAATTATCG
>NZ_MSQD01000046.1 GCF_002102475.1 Thermoanaerobacterium sp. PSU-2
CCTTAAAAAAGTCTGTTTTGATTTAACTTATACCCTGTCTCAACTGTCACTTCTTCACCATCTACGTCGAAAACACCTTTTATATAATAATAATCCCCATCAAAACACACCATATCCCTATTTTTGCTATTTCTAAAGGATTTTCCGATGCTTAACAACCTTATGCACTCTAAAAGATTGCTTTTTCCTTGTGCATTTGAACCGTATATTACATTTATACCAGCATGAAAATGTAACCTTTTGATGCTTTAAATTCTTAAAATTGTCAACAATAAGCTCTTTTAGATACATTCATTCCTTTTCCTTTCGTACAGCAAAACTGTACTTTATTTAATTACAAACTGTTTCTCATTTACAACCACTGTATCACCTTTGCGCAATTTTTTACCCTCTTTTAAGCTTCAAATATTTTCCATTTACTCTTACAAGGCCATCCAATATCATCNGTTTACC
>NZ_MSQD01000047.1 GCF_002102475.1 Thermoanaerobacterium sp. PSU-2
GAAGAAAAACGAGGAAACAATAGGTCAAGTTAGAAAGGGCGTATGGTGGATGCCCAGGCACTTAGAGCCGAAGAAGGACGCAGCAAGCGGCGAAACGCTCCGGGGAGTCGCAAGCAGACGCAGATCCGGAGATCTCCGAATGGGGAAACCCGCTTAAGGTAATACTTAAGCATCCCATGGTGAACACATAGCCATGAGGAAGGGACACCGCGTGAACTGAAACATCTAAGTAGCGCGAGGAAAAGAAAGAAAAATCGATTTCCTGAGTAGTGGCGAGCGAAAAGGAAAGAGCCCAAACCATCACCATTGGTGATGGGGTTTAGGACCACAAGAAGGTATAAAAAGCGAAGCCGAACAGACCTGGGAAGGCAGGCCAAAGAAGGTGAAAGCCCTGTAGGCGTAGGCTTTAAA
>NZ_MSQD01000048.1 GCF_002102475.1 Thermoanaerobacterium sp. PSU-2
GTAGCCGTACGCACAGCTGGGTAGCCAAGTTTGGAAGGGATAAACGCTGAAAGCATCTAAGCGTGAAACCCACCTCAAGATAAGATTTCCCATCCGAAAGGAGTAAGACACCTTGAAGAAGACGAGGTAGATAGGCCGGAGGTGTAAGAGTAGAAATACTTTCAGCTGACCGGTACTAATAAGTCGAGGACTTGACCTTTAGCATTGTGCAGTATTCAAAGTTCATTTAAGAAAGCATAAATAGAGAAAAAATCTATCAAAAGCGAACGATTAATGAAGCTTTCGTGATATATCACGATGAATGTAGCGTAGTTTGGCGTATGAGCGAAAGCGAAAGCCGTCACAACGCATAGACGGCGTTAGCCAAAGTAGCGAAATGAATCGATGATATA
>NZ_MSQD01000049.1 GCF_002102475.1 Thermoanaerobacterium sp. PSU-2
GATGCACAAAATTCCTCGAATTAAGGCGAATTTTTTTAATATGCTTGATAGAAATGACTTTTTTAATATATAATTAAACATATTAGTAATCAAATAAGAAGAGGGAGGATAAACATTTATATGCCATTTCAGGTAGGAGAGGTAGTTGAAGGAACTGTTCTAAATATCACAGATTTTGGAGCGTTTGTTCAATTACCAGAAGGCAAAACAGGGCTAGTCCATATATCAGAAGTTGCTAATACGTATGTAAAAGACATAAACGAGTTTTTGAAAGAAAACGACAAGGTGAAGGTAAAGATTCTTTCTATGGATAAGGGCGGAAGGATAAGCCTATCAATAAAAAGGCTTTGCC
>NZ_MSQD01000050.1 GCF_002102475.1 Thermoanaerobacterium sp. PSU-2
AAACGAAGTGAAGCGTACGAGCGTGAAGGACCACGCGAGAGGCACTACGACATGGATGTCGTTAAGTGCCGTTAGCGAAACTGAGTGAAGAGAGCGCAAAGTATATAGCAAACGGAATTTAACAAGCGTTGATAAACAAGTCGTATCTCACTGTTCAGTTTTGAGGGTTTAAGCCCTCAACATGGTCATGGGGGTGTAGCTCAGTTGGGAGAGCACCTGCCTTGCAAGCAGGGGGTCAGGAGTTCGAATCTCCTCATCTCCACCATGGGCTTATAGCTCAGGTGGTCAGAGCGCACGCCTGATAAGCGTGAGGTCGATGGTTCGAGTCCATCTAAGCCCACCATGAT
>NZ_MSQD01000051.1 GCF_002102475.1 Thermoanaerobacterium sp. PSU-2
GTCTTTATCAATTTTAATTGTAATAAGTGCAAAATATATTATTAGTCATAAATATATATATAATGAAAATATTAATACAAGTGCCATAAAAGCATTAAAAGAAAAGTTAAATGAATCTAACTGTATTACCGAATATAAAATTTATTATTCCAGACCTTATTTATATTTTTCTATAATTATTGATTCAAGGTGTAAAAAAGAAGATGCATTAAATGTTTTACATATAATTAGGGATTTTGCGATTAAAGAAGGTAATATGGAAGAATTAGAAGACAAATTTTATATACTGTCTATAGATGCCAGATTT
>NZ_MSQD01000052.1 GCF_002102475.1 Thermoanaerobacterium sp. PSU-2
AACGTGTTTACCAATAGAGGTAAATTATTCTTATAGATGAAGAATTATCAGTCGAGTAAACTTTACCTAAACATATAGAATGGTCATAATTTCTAAGTTCATCAGTGCTGGTCATAATTTTTAGTTCCTATCTTGCAAAAAGATTTACCATGGTATTTTTAGACATAGATGAAAATCGCGCGGTTGTAGTACAAAAAAGGAAGGAGGGAAAAAGAATGGAAGTAGTATTACCAATGAATGGGTTTATGGAATTGACAGAAGAGGACTTGATGATGATTGATGGTGGAAAAGGC
>NZ_MSQD01000053.1 GCF_002102475.1 Thermoanaerobacterium sp. PSU-2
CTGGCTGTATGTTGCTGTTTTTTTATTCCTTCTGTTTCATCTTCTTTAATGCACTGTCTGATAAAGTCCATAACATCATGTGTTAATACATCAGGTTCACGGGAATATTCTTTTCTCTCCCAAGGAACATTGTCACCTTTGCAGTATTTTCTTACAGTGTTCCTTGAAATTTTTAATTCCCTGGCTATAGCCCTTTGAGACATTTGATGTACTGTATACATTTCTCTAATTTTTTGGTATAAATTCACGTCAATAATCACACCTTCCAACCTCCTGTAAAATTTATC
>NZ_MSQD01000054.1 GCF_002102475.1 Thermoanaerobacterium sp. PSU-2
GTAAGACAGATAGCAGCAGCAGCGAAAGAGCAGAGAAATCAAGGGCAAAACATAGTAGAAGCGGTAGAAAATATAACAAATCAAGCAGCACAGGTAAGTCAAGCGACAAAAGAACAAGCAAAAGGAGTAGAAGAGATAGTACAAGGAGTAAACAATGCGAGAGAGCAAGTGAGGCAGATAGCGGCAGCAGCGAAAGAGCAGAGAAATCAAGGGCAAAACATAGTAGAAGCGGTAGAAAATATAACAAACCAAGCAGTG
>NZ_MSQD01000055.1 GCF_002102475.1 Thermoanaerobacterium sp. PSU-2
GCCCCAATGCTTTCTATCATTTTTAAAGATATCAAGATGAGTTCTTCGTACTTTTCCGTACTCTCATCTAAGTATAAATCCATTGTTCCTTTGAATGCACCACCTTCATAGATTTCCATTGAGTTTAGCGAATTGTCTTTTGCCACTTTTCTATACCTATCAACAGAAGTTGAATACCTTATAGTCCTGCTGCCAATGTTAACACTACTTTCATCTAATAATAAATCATCTATA